>JAUWMN010000071.1 GCA_030613165.1 Desulfobacterales bacterium | reverse complement strand
GGGAGATCGGGTCAAAGGCTCTCCTGAGAAAGGACCAAAAAAAACTCGGGAAAAAGACAGGCGTTCAAAATCAGAAAAGCGGGATCCAGTCCCTGTCCACACTCCGTTTGCGCAGGCCTTCAAAAAATCGTAAGCTTTTTTTTACGAACGGGCGACATAAAACATGTCACGTTATGCAAAGGTCTCATTCAGAAAAGAGTCAATGTACTTGGTGGCCCTGTCCCTCGTGGCCTGCCGGGAAAGGAAATGGTTGCCGTCCAGGGGGCTGAAACGGCTTAGTGGGCATATTCGTCGAACATTATTTTTATAATTGGTTCTAACACCGCCATCATAAATATCCAGAATCCTGTCCTGACTGGCATAAAGGCACAGGGCCGGTGTGTTTTGCAAACAGACCTTTTTCAATGGATCCAAAGTGAAGAAATCAGCAAGTGTATTGAATAACCTGACCCTTTTCCGTTCTAATAGACCAAAGCACTCTTTCCCTTTTTTGATTCCGGGAAACAAGAAATCCGCGTAATGCGCGATTGCCATCAAAGTCTTTTTGATACCACCTATTCGGGCCGGAATTATCTTCCTATAATGGGCCCCAAAAGACCTGAGCACAGCGCCCGGGCTCAACTTTAAAACAGCGTTGATAAGCACTACGCCACCAAGAGGTTCCTTGAGACGAGAAGCCGCGTAAAGAAGTGGGATGGCCGAATAACAGGAGGCGATTCCGAAAAGTGGGAGCTGCTCCTTTTTGCTCAGTGAGTATGCATATTGGAGCATAAGCAACGTATCACGGAGGGTTGCCCTGAGAGAAAATTTGCCCGAGGAATTTCCATGCCCGGAATAGTTAAAGGAGATAAGATCGTATCTATTTCGAGTTAACCAGCGAAACATGCCGATCTGCTGGGACAAATTTCCGCCAATTAACGGCGGCAGAAAGATGAGACCCCGTGGAGAGGGATTTCGTACACGGGTCCATTCCAGAGTATTCCCCTGCCCTATCTGATAAATTCCTTTGACAAACGCTATACTCATTTTGGAATAGACTCAATGACAGACGATAAACGATAGATAGTATGATCAAGCGAATCGAAGACTTTTTACGAAGTCATTAATTCTGCGACGGCAAAAATAAAGCCTTGGTTAAGGGAGAGGCCTCAACAACCGAAAGGAATAAATCTTCTCTTATAGAGGCAGCCATTTTTTGGAGTTTTTGAATATAACGAGTAGTGAGGATAACGCCTGAGTACAAAATGACATCCTCTTTCTTCTTTGGTGAATGTAGGGGTTCTGCCAGCACATCCAATAATTTGAGTTCAAACGCGTTCTTCAGTACGATAGGCGAGGAGTGCTCAATGAGGGTAAGCCGAATCTTAATGTCCGGCAGAGAGTAAGCATACTCCCTGCATGCGGCGCTTTGAGGAAGCTGATCGGGCAGGTTTTTCTTAAGCATCGCCTTAGGGACAACGGGCGAGAGGATATCGACATCTTCCTCATCAAACGTCGCCTTAAAATATCCTTGAAAGATGTTGAGCGTCTCGGACAACATGTCCAAAAGTTCCTCATCCGAACTCGCAGGACTCCCCGACAGCGTTTGGAACAGGGCATTGGCAGAGGCCCTGTCGAATTCCATCTTGATGTCAAGCCACACTTCCGGCTGTTTAAAAATCAAGGCGGACCAGCCTATAAGTTCTGCGTCATCCGTGCTTTCAAAAGTCGCCGGGTCTATGGCGCTGGCTGCCCCCACTCCCATTTCCGCAAAGACTCTTGGAAGGAGTTGATCGATTTCAAGTATCGGTCGAAGTTCAGATAGTAAAGAACTTGAACCGGAAGACGGCTTAGATGCACTGGCAGATACCTCCTGATCTCCGATCACATTGTCGCGCGCAAGTGATGACTCAAGACTGGAGATGCGCTGTTGCAACTTAAATTGGTGTTCTGTGATCCGCTCGGCAACCTTTAACAACGCTCTCAACTTTGCCCATTCAATGGGCTTAATCAAGCAATTATCAGCACCTGAATCTAAATATGTGATGACATCCATTTTGTCTGCTTGCTCTGCCAATAGAATAACATAGGTATAGGTATCCGAATTCGTCCCTCTGAGCTTGACGCAAATGTCGATTTCGCTCATGACCGGCAACATACAATTGAGAATAGCCACAGGCGGAGCGTCTTTAGCTTGCAGCACATTCCATGCCTCGGCTCCGTCACCGGCGACTATCACTTCGTATCCCCATTTGGCCAGGACGTCTTCGAAGTTGCGGCGAGAGTCAGGGTTGTTATCGGCGATTAGGATCTTCATAATTCAGCGCTGTTAATCAATTTTATTCCTAACTTTTAGAAATTATAATCTAAAAGGCCTTTAGCATCAAGGGTAAATGTGTTATTTTAAAACTAAATACACAAGATCTTATAAGAACGCCTCTTTTTATGGTTATAATATACAAAAATCTCTCAGCGGATCAGGCTGATACGTACGGGCTGGTTTTGTCCTCATCCAACATCTCACACCGTTCGAGTAAAGGGGATCAGGGGTGGGATCTATTGGTCAATGACACGGAGTACGAAAAGGCCTTAAGCGCAATCGAACAATACCTCAAGGAAAATCAGGGCTTCTATTTAGCGAAGGATACCTTTTCTGATAAATATCACAAAACATTCACAGGACTGTGGGTATCCGCCATATTGCTGGCATGCCATGTGGCTATTGCAATAGGTAATAACAGCGGGGTTTTCATCAGGGAATATGGTTCATCGGCCTCTCACATTTTGCGCGGAGAATTATACCGGAGTGTGACATCTCTCATGATTCACGCGAGCGCCTCGCACCTTGCAGGCAATATCCTCGGCATAACCATATTTGGCACCGCTGTCTGTAGCGTCACGGGTTGGGGCGTCGGCTGGCTTATGATCCTTGCCACCGGCATACTCGGCAATCTCATTAATGCCGTCTTCTACAAGGCAGGCCATCTTTCGGTAGGGGCATCTACTGCTGTCTTTGGAGCAATCGGCATCCTGGCCGCGTACCAATTTGTCAAGAAGTTTAGACTGCCTGGCCGGCGAATGAGAGCCTGGCTTCCACTGGGTGGCGGCATAGCCCTCCTTGCTATTCTTGGTTCGGGAGAGCATACTGATTTGACTGCTCACCTATTTGGCTTTATTGCGGGGATTATCCTGGGGGCTCTTTACGGTGTTTTTGTAAAACGGTCACCAGCAACAGCCTATCAGGTTTGTTCTCTTCTTATAGCCTTAAGCATCCTTATAATGTCGTGGTTCAAAGTTCTTCTCGTTTAAATCAAGCCTGCTCTTTTTTCCTTGACGTTCGGGAAGGCTATGTTTTATGGTATTAAGGGTAAGGGCTCGAGTATATATAAAGGATCGATTTCGCTCGGAAGGATCATTCCCTTTGCCGGAGTGGCGACCTGAAGCTTGGGGCCATAACAGAAAGTTCTAAAGGGAGGTTAGCATTATGGCAAACGGGACTGTAAAATGGTTTAACGACAAGAAGGGATTTGGTTTCATCGAACAAGAAGAGGGTGGAGACATATTCGTTCATCACTCCGCCATCAATATGTCTGGATTCAAGACCCTCTCTGAAGGCGACAGGGTGACCTTTGATGTGGAAGAGAGCGACCGAGGGCCTACGGCAAAGAACGTCACAAAGATTTAGTTCGTGAGACCTTTGCATAATGCGACATTTTTTCGTCAGGCAAGGAAGGCGAAAAAATTAACCGGAGGAATACATTGGGTATTTCGAGGATTAAATTTTGAAGCCTGACGCCGCATCACGGACACGCAGTGAAGCATAGCGCTCAAAATGGCAGTTATTCAAAGGTCTCTTCGTGTAATACGGCCATCAGTGGCATCTCGCTGAAATAAAAGGAGATGTTTTTTGTCTCTCAAGATAACACAGCCACTGTCAGGACATCGCCGTGAAGCTTATATCTCAATATGTTTTGCGGCGTTCCTTCCTTGACACATCTGTTTCATTTCGTTATACATTATACTAAAAAGAGGATTCTTATCACCGTGTTCCTCCTCTTCTTGACCCGTTGAAATGATAAGCTAAGTACTGATTAATAACATTACCATGAATAAGGCTTGCAAAAAGCCTTGTGTCTGGTTTTTCAGCAATGGCCATCAATGATCGAAGTTCCCCTCACCAAAGAGAAACGGCTAATACGGGTTCAGCATTATATCTCCAAAATGCCCAGCCTTTCTACTACTGTTACAAAGGTCCTGCAAATTTGTAACAGTCCGACAACTTCAGCCAATGACCTAAACCGAGTCATCTCCCTTGACCCAGTGCTTACCGGCCGAGTATTAAGGCTGATAAATTCCGCCTACTATGCTCTGCCGAATCAAATCACCTCCTTGACCCGCGCTATCATTATGCTGGGACTTAACACCGTAAAAGATCTTGCACTGAGCACGGCGGTCCTGGAAAGTTTGGGCGGATCAGAGTCTTTCCAGGCCCTTTCCATGGACGATTTCTGGACTCATTCCATTTGTTCGGGGGTAACTGCCAAGTTCTTAGCCGGCATCAAGCGTGTCCCGCCAGAAGATAGAGAACAGTATTTTGTGGCCGGTCTATTGCATGACTTGGGGAAAATTCCCCTTAATAACTGCTTTGCAGAGGAGTATGTCCGGGTCTTGGAATCAGCCAAAAACGAGAACATACCTCTTAATCAGGCTGAGAGTATGATTTTTGGAATCGATCACTGTATGGTTGGAAGTATGATCTCCGAAAAATGGCAATTGAGTGAGGCCATGAATGATTCACTTTATTATCATCATAACCCGGATGATGCCAAGGAGGAAAACCGTCAATTGATATCTATTGTGGCATTAGCAAATAGTTATGCTAATATTCTTGATATAGGATCATCAGGAGATCCCCATCCTGATGAGCAAACAGTCACTGATCTTCTCGAAAAGATTGAAATTGATTGGTCTATACTTGCTGACTTTCGTGAAACTGTGTTAAATGAGATAGAAAAGGCCAAAATCTTTTTGCAACTTACCCAAAAAGGAGCCTCATGAAGATAAAATTTTGGGGAGTAAGGGGGTCAATACCCTGTCCGGGCCCCCACACCATGAAATATGGCGGCAATACAGCCTGTGTTGAATTGCGATTTGAGGATAGGCTCATCATTATTGATGCCGGTTCCGGCATTAGAGATCTTGGCAACCACATGATGTCCCATGACCTTCCCAGGGGTCCGATGAAAACCGAGATTTTTCTAACCCATACCCATTGGGATCATATCATGGGATTCCCATTTTTTACCCCTATTTATATCCCAGGGACCAAACTTAAGGTTTATGGACCCGTTACCTATGAAGATGACACCCTTAAAGAGATTGTGGGAGGCCAGTTAGCCTATCGTTACTTTCCCGTGCGCCAGACAGAGCTTGCCGCTGAAATAGAATACACAGATCTTAAGGAAGGCCAGTTTGATCTTGGCGACGGCATTATGGTCACCACCAAGTATCTTAACCATCCCATCCTTTGCCTTGGCTATCGTTTTGAACATCGCGGCAAAGTCCTTTGTACCGCCTATGATACCGAGCCATTTCAAAATGTCTTTGCTACAGACCCTGACGACCCATCCTACGATGAGGCCATGACCCATGAGGGCGAGCAGGCGGCAAGGGAACAAAATCAGCTATTAGAAAAATTTATGACCGGCGCCGATCTTGTCATTTACGATGCGCAATACACCCGGGAAGAATATCAATCCTCTAAGGCAGGCTGGGGCCACTCTTCGGTTGAGTATGCAATTGCCGCCGCGCGGCGGACCAAAGTCAAACGCCTGGCCCTCTTTCACCATGAGCCTGTAAGAAACGATGACCAGTTAGACGAACTGACCAAGAGATATTGCAATTCAGATTATACTGGGGAGACAGAAGTCTTTTTCGCCCGCGAGGGAATGGAGATTGATATATAGAGACCAAGGTTTAGGAATAAAATGCAAAAGATACCCCTTAAACTTGCGAAGGCCGGCATGAAATTGGCAAAGCCGGTTACAAACGATAGAGGAATGACCCTCTGTGGCGTAGGTATCGAGCTTACTGAAGAGATGATTAACCGCCTGTCCAATATGGGAGTAGCGCGGATAACAGTGGAGGGGCATCCTATAGATACGGGAGAGAGTGTCAAAAGTCTCAGACAACTGATAGACGAACTTAATGTCCGTTTCAAACCTGTGGAAGGAGACCCACTCATGATAAAAATCAAGAGTATCTTATTAGAACGTTTCAAGAAAAAAACCGGAGAAGAATGAAAGTCGACAAAGAGGCTGTCAGAAAACGCGTGGAGGCTATGCAAAGTCTTCCTACTCTGCCTGGCATCTTTGATAAAATCAGCCGCTTGATGGAAAATTCCGAGACAGCTGCCGAGGACATTGCAAAAGTAATCTCCTCTGATCAGGCTCTGTCCGCCAAAATTCTTAGGGTTGTAAACTCCGCGTTCTATGGGTTTCCGGGTCGTATCTCAAACGTCACACATGCCCTTATCATATTGGGGTTCGACGTTGTCAAAGGACTTATACTCAGCACCTCGGTTTTTGATATGATGCTTGCCAGGGGATTCGACGGACTGTGGAAACACTCTCTCGGGTGTGCTATGGCCGGCGGAGTCATTGCCAGAAAAATAAAGGATCCTAACCCTGAGGAGGTGTCGGTCGCCGGGCTCTTGCACGATATAGGAAAAGTTATCATAAGGATTGAACTCCCGGAAGAATCAGATCTGATAGACACGGTGGCTGCGGAAAAACGAATCTTAACGTATGAGGCGGAGGAAGAAATACTCGGATTCAACCATGCTACTGTAGGCAAATGGGTTTGTCAAAAATGGAACCTTCCAAACAAGCTTGCGGATCCCATCACCTATCACGACAACCCCAACCTTGCGCGCCTCGCCCAGCAACCGACCGCCATTATCCACGTCGCCAATGCCCTTGTCAGAGGGATCGGTTTTGGCTTCCCGGGAGACAATCTGGTTCCTCGAATAGAGCTTAATGCCTGGAAGGCCCTCAACATCTCCGACTCACTTCTGGTAGAAATCATCGACGAAATGGACGATAGGCTGGAAGATGCCGAAGATTTCTTTTCAGACGGTGATAATGAAATAGAATGAGACAAGTCAAAAAAAGAGTGCTGCTTATAGGCAGCGATTCTCCTGACGCGGATGAGATAAAACAACTCTTAGAAAAGTACACAAAACATTTTATTGTTTATACGGCAGAGTCTTCTCTCCGTGCCCTTGATACGATTTACAGTGAGCCTCCGGACCTTTTCATTCTTCTTCAGTCATTTGAAACAGGCGATTGGAAGGACCTTTGCCGCAGGATTAAAGCGGAT
>JAUWMN010000102.1 GCA_030613165.1 Desulfobacterales bacterium | reverse complement strand
ACATTCTTGAATTTCATCCAAAAAAAGAAGGGTTTTCCCGGCCGTTATCTCGGATCCGGACAGAACGGAAATCTTTTCCATGATTTCCTTTACATCAAGAGATTGAAAACACATGGAAAATTCAGGTCGCTCTTCAAAATTCACCGCCACGTGGTTTTCAAATGCTACTTTTGCGAATTCGATTATGGAATACGTCTTTCCCACCTGACGTGCTCCCCTTACGAGGAGAGGACGTCGTGAACGACTCTCTTTCCACTTGACCAGTTCCGGATCAATATCCCTTATTATGTTTATTGTCATTCTGTGCCTCTACAAAAAACCATTTGTTGCAGTATATACAAGGATATTATTAGCAAATTTTGAATAAAATACAAGGGAAAAATGCCCCTGTGTGAAAAGCGAGGCGTGAAAAGAGTCTATGTTTGAAACCCCGGGGGGACCTACGGGACGCTGGTGAAATATTGACATTTGCTCCTTCCAACGCCCTGATTACTTTCCTGGTTACTTTTTCATCTGTTTAAAATTAATTATACCATTTTCAATGTGTTCCGTAAAGCTATCCATGCGATGGGGGTCCAGATTTAAACCTAAGTTGAATTTTAAATTAGAAGCGGTAGATACACAGGGGATGAACTTGGCGAGAAATCGATAGGAGGCTGTCCGAGTATTAGACATAAAACTTTTCTGTACTCTTTTACAGAACTTTGTGTTATTAAAGTAATTATTGCATATTCGAGGCAGTATTTCCAGACAAAAGTCAACTAAAATCACTATCCAAAAGAATATGGTACAAACAGGTATCGAAAGATTGGTCACTGACCCGTCTGTGTCCAAAATTCTAAAGGGGAAACGCCTTGGACTTTTGGCCAATCCTGCATCAGTAAACCAAAAATTAGAGCACAGCCGTGACCTCCTGGCACAAGCATTTCCCGGCCAACTCAAGGCGCTTTTCAGTCCTCAGCACGGTTTTTTCTCTGAAAAGCAGGACAACATGATTGCGTCTTCAGATATAAGAGATCCTTTTCTGAAGATTCCTATTTTCAGTTTGTACGGGCCGAGAAGGATACCTGAACAAGAGATGCTCGAGCTGATCGATACGTTGATCATCGATCTTCAGGATGTTGGGACCAGAGTTTATACCTTTATTTATACAATGGCCCTCTGTCTTGAAGCCGCCCGCAAATATGAAAAAGAGGTAGTGGTCCTGGACCGTCCCAATCCGATTGGAGGAAATCAGATAGAGGGTAATTGTCTGAATACGGACTATACTTCGTTTGTCGGCATGTATCCTATCCCGATGCGTCACGGCCTCACCGTGGGGGAAATCGCCCGGTTATTTAACGAACACTTTGGGATAGGGTGTAATCTCACTGTGGTTCCGATGTCGGGCTGGAAAAGGGACATGTACTTTTCCGACACATCTCTTCCGTGGGTCATACCCTCACCTAACCTTCCCACGCCTGCTTCCGCGCTTGTATATCCCGGCCAGGTATTGTGGGAGGGGACAAATATCTCTGAAGGACGCGGAACCGCCCTCCCCTTTGAGCTGTTTGGCGCGCCATTTATCAAACCGGCATTTTTAAAAGACCTGTCGGAACAGGTTGAATATCCGGGGGTACATTTAAGGTGTGCCGGATTTGAGCCCACATCCAACAAGTGGCAGGGAACTCTTTGCTACGGATTCCAGCTCCATATGACAGATCCAATGCGTTTCCAGCCGTATAAAACTACCCTGTCACTCCTTCAGGCCGTCTTAAAGGCTTATCCGGAAGAGCTTGAGTGGAAAAAACCGCCGTATGAGTACGAGTATGAAAAACTGCCGATAGACCTGATTATAGGCGATCAGGAAATTCGCAAGGCAATTGAATCATTCGAGGATATAGAGTCTATAGAAGCAAGATGGGCTGATGGACTTAAGGAGTTTGAAGAGATACGTAAAGAATATTTGCTTTATTGAGTTAGGACACAGTTTTTTACAGATATACAGAGTTACGGGTTGCGAGTTGCGGGTTACGGGGTTATATTTCCAATCTATCTCGGCGTATTAAATCAACCATATATTTTACTACATAGCCTATTATGATGTTTGACTATTTTTTCTTTTTAACCCGTAACACGCAACCCGCAACATTTATCTTTGCTTATCTGTGTCCAAAATGAAAAATCCTATGCTATTATAAACATGAAACCCATACTTGAAAACTTCGCCATTGTATTGAACAGACCCCGCTTCCCTGAGAACATCGGGAGCGCGGCCCGTGCGGCCAGAAATATGGGGATCAGCAATCTGATTGTGGTCGATCCTGAAAATCCGGACAAAGAGAAGATGCACTATCTTGCCACACGGATCGGCGCGGAACTGATTGAGTCGATGAAGACATACGACACACTGCGCGAGGCGGTGGCTGAGTTCAATTATGTGGTGGGGACCACGGCCCGCACAGGAGGAATCAGGCGTGCCGTTAAATTGCCCCGCGGTATAGCCCCTTATCTGGCCCGTCTTTCTGAAAAAAATCGCATCGCCCTTGTCTTTGGGTCGGAAGATCGCGGCCTCACCAATGATGAGATCCGGCTTTGCCATGCCATAGTTACGATTCCTACTACAGAGTATTCATCCGTCAATCTGGCGCACGCTGTAATGATAATCTGCTATGAACTATTTATGACAGAGATACCAGTAAACGATGCTCCTGTTCCAAAGCTTGCCGATTCGCGGGATATTGAAGCAATGTACGACCATTTAAAACAGATCCTTATTGAAATAGATTTTATAAAAGATGATAATCCTGACTATTGGATGATGAATATACGAAGGGCCTTTGCACGGACGCATTTAACCTCAAAGGATGTAGCGAGCATACGCGGTATATGTAGACAGATTGAATGGAGGATAAACAGAAATTGAATTATGGGATTAAGGAATTATGTATCGGGTTGCGAGTTATAGGTTCCCTCTCACCGGTCTATACAGCGGGTGAGGAGCAGGGGGAGGGGGACATAAAGGGTATTACCTTAAAAAAACCCGCAACTCGGAACACGCAACCCGGAACACCAACGAATATCCAACACCCAATAACATGTAACTGATACCAATAAGAAGTAACTGATAACGAACAACAAATGCCAAATAACAACTGGAAACGGATGATGTTTAAGGGCCATAAGGTCTATCTCTGTGTTGATGAACAGGGGGAGCCGGTGGTCCGCGACAACAAGGTGTTGATCAAGTATCAGATCAATCATGATTATGAATATTATGTGCCTGCGGAGGCGGTTCAGCCGATTGATCCTAACCAACTGAAAAAGAAAAAAGGAAAACCTGCCTCCAAAAAGGCGCGGGTCTCTTCAGAAACCGTTTCCCCTACACCCGAAGATGGTGTCATAACGATTTATACTGATGGGGCGTCGTCCGGGAACCCCGGGCCATCAGGGATCGGGGTATATTTTCGCTATGGCGACAAAGAAAAGGAAATTTCCGAATACATCGGGAATGCCACCAACAATATAGCGGAACTCACGGCCATAGAAGTGGCGCTGAAGAGCCTCAAGAAGACCGATATCCCTGTTCGGCTTTACACGGACAGTAAGTACTGCTACGGCCTCCTCATGCTTGGCTGGAAGGCAAAAATGAACAAGGATTTGGTTGATGAACTCCGTGTATTAATGAAACGGTTCAAAGATATTAAGCTACTAAAAGTCGAAGGGCATGCGGGTGTACCGGGTAACGAACGGGCGGATCTGTTAGCTCGATCGGCTATTGAAAATAGCAGAATGTGATGACCCCCCACTAAAAACAATCTCTCCACTCACCTCAATACATAAAAATTTTCTTAACAAAAATTCACACTCGCCGATAAAGACTAAAAAGGAGCTTTCCCTAAAAGTGACCAATCAAGCGAATTGAAGACTTTTTACAAAACTGAGGCAGTTTCAAAATGTTCAATTTTGTCTAAGGTCAAGAAAGGCGAAAATTATAACCACAGGAATACTTGAAGTATTTCGAGGATTATAATTTTAGCCTGACGCAGAGATTAGGCAAAAGGGGACGTTTTGAAATTGCCTCAACTATCATGCCTTATTAAAGGAGGAATCTGGTTATGAAAAAGCTTTTTTTTCTGTTCTGCATGGGACTATTTGTTTGCGGTTGCGCTGGTCTCAAGTACAGCTATGTAAGCCCTGAAGCTCAAAATTTTCATCCTCAAACAATCGCCGTCTTGCCTGTGATGGTAGGAGACTATCCGTCTGCTTCAAATACAATAGATAATGTGGTCTCTCAAGCATTGGTCAACACAGGATGGTTCGCCAATATAATAGACGCCTTATCGCTCAAAAATCAGCTCTCTGCCTCCCAGGCGCTTAGTAACGATATGACCAACTATATTCAAAAGTTAAATACTCTTGGAGTCTCCGATAAGGAGTTAGCGCAAAAGATTGCGGATACCCTAAACGTCGATGCACTCTTTCTCGCCTCGGTTACCTCGTGGGAATATGGACGGCAAGAGGAGGATAAAGTAGGGAAAGCGGGTCTGGGGGTTAAACTTATTTGTGGCAAGAGTGGTATTATTATGTGGAAAGCCAACCATGAAGAGGTAGAAAGCTACTGGCTTATAAAGCCTGACCTTGCGAAGCTTTCGGAAGAAGTTCTGAAAAGTTTACTTGCTGAAATGCCTCATTGAAGGGAATGGATTTAGGAGGATTGATCATGCGTATTTTAACCAGGTGTTGGGGATTGATTGTTTTGATTGCCTTTATAACATGTCCGGCCGCGGTTTCAGCGCGAGAGTGGTCTATAGTAGGTCCCCGGGCTCTGGGAATGGGCGGCGCCAATGTGGCTGTGGCAAATGATGTAACAGCCAGCTATTGGAATCCGTCGGCCTATGGATTCTTCAGCAAAGAAGGCGGAGGGGATGACTCAAAAAGAGACTGGAGCAGTACAGTAAGTGTCGGCGTAGGCGCATCAATCCACGAAGAGCTTGGTGAGAAGCTGGATGAGATCTCCGAGTATGACTTCGACGTACTTGATGACGGCGTAATTCAGGTCCAAGATGTTGATGATTACGTTCAACTGTTGAGTGCCCTGGAAGCCTTTGATGAAAATGAAAACAGGGCCGTCAAAGTAACGGCTGATACGCAATTTGGCATACAGATTGGTCCCTTCGGAATTGGAGGCATAGCTATGGCGGAAATGTCCGCCAAGGGAGACATCGATACGGTGAATATTATCCCGAACACAGGAGTGGTAGGAGGCGATACCGTCAGCTACCTTGCAGATCCAGCCAACTTTAGTGCGCCGGCATCAGATGGGAACCCCGCCTACCTTGACACTACAACATACAACAACCTTATAAACACCATTACCGTATTGCCTGGATGGAGTACCACGGAAGCAGAAAATTTTGTCGATGCAATCGATTACGGCCTTGATCAGGCAGCATCAGCCGGCGAAACCATACCTTCCGATATAGATACCGACATACTCAATGTAGCTCAGTTAGCCAGCGATGCCGGAACAGGCGACTCATTTGAAGACAATGCATCAGTGCTTCTCTTTAAGGGAATTTTTGTGACTGAGGTTCCGGTAACCTATGGCTATGCCATAACCGAGGATCTGGCTATAGGCGGTAACCTTAAATATATGAAGGCACGAACTTACAATGTGGCGCTCAAGATATTTAATACTGATTTTGATGATGCATTCGATGATGCTCAGGATGACTATAAGGAAAGCACTAACTTTGGTATTGATCTCGGCCTGCTGTACCGCTTTGGAGACGATCTGAGGGTCGGGCTTGTGGGCCGCAATCTCAACTCTCCTGAGTTTGATATGAAGAAACTTTTGCCGTCAGATGATGATACCATTGAGGAAGAGCCACAGCTCAGGGCCGGGGTTTGCTACAAACCAATCAGCTTTCTTATACTGGCCGCGGATTGTGACCTTACGAAAAACGATACCACCATTTCCGGATCGTATAAATCGCGGAACATTGCTCTGGGCGCTGAACTTAATCTTATTGAATTTCTCCGTCTTCGAGTCGGCGCTTATAAAAACATAGCGGAAAGTGATATAGGGTGGGTATACACGGCCGGCCTTGGGCTCAACTTCTGGCTTTTCAATCTTGATGCCGGCGTAGCCATGGCAAGCGAAAGCGAGACAATCGACGAAGAAGATATCCCCAAAGAGGTTAGGGCGGAGGTGGCCTTGTCGATGCTCTTTTAGTCTCCATCCATAAATGGCATCTTTTGCCCCAATACTGCGTTCTCCGTCCCGCCTTGGCGGGACTACGCCTCCGGTAAAAACCTTTGTGCGGCCTTGTCTTGGGACAAAACCTACCATTTCTGGATGGACACAAGTTTACTTATTTGATGTCTGCGTAGGTCTGCGGCTGAAATAAACCAAGAATTCCTAAATTCCCCAATTCATATCATATTG
>JAUWMN010000091.1 GCA_030613165.1 Desulfobacterales bacterium | reverse complement strand
ACATTCTTTCTTGCTTCTCCTCTTGGTGCGGGATAAAATCGCTTGAGATCGACGCCATTGGTTATGATCGATATTCTTTCCGCATTCACGCCATACCGGCGACTTATTTCCTTCTTGATTCCCCTGGTGACAGTGACAATGTGGTCAGATTTCCTGACATTCCAGCGATGGAGGGCATCGAGAATAGAAAAGATCCATGGCGCCACCTTTTTTACCCTCTTTGCTTCATCGGTAAGACCATTTACCTCAAGAATGCAAGGTACCTTGAAAATTTTTGCGAGAAACACCGGAAGAACGGTGAATTTGATATCCCGGCAATAGACGATATCTGGTCGGACCAGGAGATACAGGAAGGGAAAATAAAGGAGAGAAAGCAGGACATAGCTCAGGGGACGAACTCCCTGCACGGGCACAGTGGGGATATACCTAAGTCGTACATTCTGTCCCATACTGAGTTTGGATGGCTTCTTCCGCAATATCGGCACACACAGATCGATCTGATGCCCCCTTCTTGCTAAGCCCTTTACGATCTCCGTGACATGACGGATCGCCCCATTATATCCTGAGAGGTCTTCGTAACAGATGTATAGAATCTTAGCTTTCATCGACACTCATACTTCGCAAGTTTTTCAGCGGCTGTCCCTAAAAGCCCGACTACTTTAACCGCGCATTTTTCATAAAAAGATGAAACCTTGTGATTTGACTCGGAACATAGATCATATTCTTTGGCAAAGTTCATAATATGAGGATATTGTTGCATCAGCTTATGTCTCATCTTGGGATGTCGATAGCACTTTTCGAGATAGTCAAGGAGTCCCTTGGAATAATCGTGATAAATAATCGCCTCCGGGGTATAAATAATAGCTTCCGGACGCTTATATTTACGGACAATCCTGTAGGAAAGTTCCAACCCTTCAGCTCCGAACAATTCAGGATTGAACCCACCGACATCGCTTAATACACTTTTCCTGTAGGAGGAGTTCCCTTCTAACTCTATTACGGTTGGTTTGATGGCAGGACCGAGATCATAATGAGACTGGAAATGGTGAAACAGAGGATTGCTCTTTGGCAATGCCATTCCCCTGGCTCCCAGAACCAAAGGATCGCGATAACACCGGATGTGGGCCTCCACCAGATCTCTATGAGCCAAGCAATCGTCATCCAAAAAAACAACAACCTCTCCGCGAGCATATGCCGTCCCTATATTGCGCCCTAATGAAACGGAATTCTTCCTGCTTTCGATGTATAGAACCGGCCCCGCCATGATCTGGTTCACCTTTTGTTCATTTCCGCCATTGTCCACAACAACAATCTCAAATTCAGAAAAGGTCTGACTCTTGAGAGAATCTATCAGTTCCAGGATCGCCTCTCCCGTGTTGTATGTCACAATAACCACCGTGGCCGCAGGGATAAATTCGGTTCTTCTCCCTTCATTTTCAAAGGCAATATATTCCTTAAAATCTTTGGGATTCATAGCGCGGCCTCTTTGCCCTTTAAATTCGGGAACAAGATTGTTCTGATTTCGATTATGTCTCGTTTACAGAACAAGCAAAAGAACAGAAGATAGAAAAGAAGTCCGGCAGCAATCAAGCACAGTGCGGCTATCTTATCCCCCGGGAATATCTTAGTCTGCTTGAGTAATCCGAGAAAACTCATCATCAAGAGTGTGCCTGCAAAAGAAGGAGCAACAACGGAAAGGATTTGCCGTACTTTTCCCTTAATGATCCGCGCGCAGATATGCCATGAAACAGCCTGATCCATAATCATAGGAATCGTAACCGCCATCGATGCGCCTACAATGCCATATTGTCGGGTCAAAGGAACGATCAAAACAGCGATGATTAATAATTTACCCAAATTCAGTTTGGTAATAATATCCGGTCTACCCACTCCCTGAAATAGCGGACCGGTAGTTCCGCCAAGTGCTCTGATTATTCCAAAGATACAAAGGATTCTCATGGCAGGAACCATCTCCATCCATCGCTCCCCTAAAAAAAACTTTACCACTTCCGGAGCAAGAACAAGGAGACCGCCACTGGCTGGAATCGAGACAAAGGCTATGTATTTTAAGGCCTTAAGATAGGCCTTGCGCAGACCTTGCGGATCGTCTTGAAGTTTTGAATAGATCGGAAAAGCAACCTGTGAAAAAACATGAGTGATACTTGTTGCCGGCATGTTCGAAAGCTTATAGGCCATAACATAAAAGCCAAGAGCAGTAACCCCAAGAAGCTTGCCCACCACTGCATCATCACCCTGAGTTATAAGTAAAACGATAATACTTGAACCCAGTAGATGTTTTCCAAAGCGGAACAGTTCTTTCGCCTTTTTTCCATCAAAAGCAATACGTGGTCGATATGGATGAATAAAATACGACGCCAAGCATTTTATTCCCTTGCCGCCGAGATATCCGAATGCCAGCGCCCATACATTTTGCAGAATAACAGCCAGCCCAATCGTTAAAAAGATGTCTGTGAAGACCTCTATCTGTTGGAACAAAAATTCCTTTTTAAACTCAAGCTCTTTTCGAAAGATAACAACCCCTATGTTTTTAAAACCCTCGAATAGAAAAACGATCCCCACGATTTTCAACAAAAGGATAGCACGAGGAGCATTGAAAAAAGAGGCCACTAAAGGGGCGGCAAGGAAGACCAAACCGTACAGTATGATTCCCCGCGCCAGCGAAACAATCCATGCTGTATCCAGATAAGACTCCACTCCTTTTTTTTGCTGTATCAGAGCGGCGGCAAAACCGGTCTGAGATAAGCTTTCAAAAACTGCCAGGCTGAAAAGAAGAATCCCCATGAGTCCCAGTTCATCAGGGGCGAGGAATCTGGCCACAACAATGGTACGAATCAGTGTAAGGAGGACCTTAAGAACGTTTGAAGCACTTAGCAGTAGCCCTCCAAGACGTGCCTTACGATAAAGCCCGTCATTGTCGTTCATTTCAGCCAACAGTGCACCTACCAGTTGAAACCTTTTTCGCCATGAAAACCTGAATAGCCCCAAGTCGTTTCAAAAGGGGTAACTTCCCAACGGTACAATCAAAAAGCCTGTATACCCACCGTCTCTTTTTGACCCATGTGCAATGATGGATTATCGGCAAATCATAGCGGATAAAAGACCCCCCTTTTATTTTTGCGATTGTATATCCGGCATTTTTAAGAAGTGCTACCACCTGATTCATGGTGAAAAACCATAGGTGGGTAGTATCCACTTTATATCCCCATTGTGGCTTAATTCCGAACAATTTGAGTATGATGTCGACTATATTCGATTGTGACGGGGTATCCAATATGATATGGCCGGATGGCTTTAAGATCCGATATATTTCTCGTAGGACCACCTCTGGTTCCTCCAGGTGCTCGAGCACTTCTCCGAGAATTACTAAGTCACAGCGGCCCTCCTTGAGAGGGAGTTTGAACAAGTCGCCCTGAAAAACAGCATTTTTTTTTACCCTCTCTTTTGCCCTTTTGAGCCGCGTAAAAGCGATATCCATTCCGACCACCCTATGTGATTGGCTATACAGCTCCATCTGCAATCCATCTCCACACCCCGCATCCAATATAAGAAGATTCTCCCCCAATTTATTTAGAAGGGAGAGTATTATTTCCAGTCTTCTAAAATGGTGATACCCGGTCAGTTGGCGATCCTGTTTAAAATCCACGGCCATTCTTTCGTATGTTTCTTTTCTCTTTATTGTTACATCTTTCATGGACGAATCTCCGCTCCGTTAAAAAGTGTACCATTGATCAACTTATTGCCTTGCACCTTTTCCTTCGCTTCAATTGTTGGGATCACCATTACGATTCCGGCCAAAAGCCAAAACGGTTCCATTATCCGTACGATAATAAAGGTATTAGCACCAAGTGAATGTACGATCATCCCGACCAATCCGGCCAAAAACCCCATGGTTATGCCCTTGTATAGCTTGTCATCGGTCGCCTTGTATACTTTCCCCCCCTCCTTAAAAATAGAATATAGTAGAAAAAAGAAAGCTGCCAGCCCCAAAAATCCTGTTTCTACAAGCACTTTAGTAAACTGATTATCTATGAAATGCCATCCAGT
Organism: Desulfobacterales bacterium; assembly: GCA_030613165.1. Lineage (GTDB taxonomy): Bacteria > Desulfobacterota > Desulfobacteria > Desulfobacterales. The sequence goes on along the minus strand of JAUWMN010000091.1, from coordinate 2,837 downwards.
TACCCCATAACCAAATATGGGCCTTTTCATGCTTGCCTCAAACCCTCTTGCCCAACTCCTTAATCTAATAGATGTCGAGGTGTCCAACCTCACAGTGCCGATTTTTTCTTGGCCCTGTTGAGTTCTTTGGGAAAAAGTATACGCAACACGATTGATTACCTTTTCGGGCATCAGCAAGGGAGATGCCAGGCATGCAAACACCAAGACAGCTATTAAGCCCCCTTTTTTCTTAGACAACACAATCAAGGTAAAATAGGTAGGTACAAACGCAAGATATGAAGCTCGTGATAGAGACAACAAAAGGGGCGCAATGCTTAGACCCGTAACCATCAATAGAACAATTTTGACTTTCTTCGAATCAATACTTACGAATAGAGCGATAGAGATTGCCAACATAAGAACCAAATACCCACCAAAGGTATTTGGTTCCCCTATTTCCCCCTCAAAGGGAGCTGACAACCTTTTCCCTGAAGGTATCTGGGCCAACCCTACGATATCCACAATGACACAGGTAAGAAGTAAGGCTATAATCAAATATTTCACCTGCTTCTTGGAATGGATATGATTGACTACCATGAAATAAACAATATAATATTCAAAATATTTCAGCACAAAGAAGAAGCCGCTTTGTACCCGGACGTTCCCGACGAGCATGCCAATAGCAGTTGATAAGACACACGCCGCCAGATAGAAAAATATCGGTTTGTTCAGTGGTGTTTTTAAAAAGAGTCCTAATTCCTTGTGCAACGCTGACCGGGCAAGCCACGAAAAACCTATGAGTACGAGAAGAAAGTCATCCACCCTCAAGGTCATGCCCGAGCCACCCGTAGTTCTTTGGCCGAATTCAGGAGACAGTAACATTGAAAATACAAGAATATATAATGCAACGTCTGTGTTGGCAAAGCTTACCATACATACAAGCACGGCCATTACCACTGCAAATGCGATAGTGGCGGACGTTTCTGCCATTATGCCGGAAACAAAAGCGGTGGTCACAATAATTGCTATCAATAGATACAGGAGCTTGGGATCTATGCCGCCCGAATCTAATTTCATCAATTCCTGCCCCTGTAACCAGAACTTGTGGTAAAAACTATTTTCTTTTCTTCTTGTCATATTCCTTTAGCATTTTTTCGAGGTTGTTAATTGAAATCCCTTCTCGTTCCAACCTTTCAATCTCCTGTGAAGTAATTTTATTTTGTATATTTCTCGAATTCTGATTCGTGGTTGAAGAAGGGGTATCAAAAACAAGGAAGATCAAGAGGCTCAAGATGAAGCAGATTATCATCATAAGAACCAAAAATTTAAATTCTACTTTGTTCTTCTTTCCCATATAGCTTCACTTCGTTTCGTCCGATTGACCACTTGTCTCTCTTCCTTCACTATTTTTTCGCGCACAATTGACTTGATCTGCTCCACCGGCTTTCTTCTGGAAGTCTCACGCCAAAACAATCCAATACCCAGCATTATAAATGCACATGCAACTATCGCTACTTTTTGCCATAGCGGCCGTTTGCCTCTCTCTGTCCCTTTTCTTTTCTTGGCTTTTTCCCGCTGATATACCTTTTTTAAAAACGCCGGCAAAGAAACCCACAAAGGGCGCTTAGCGCTCTCTTCCGTTTCCAATCCGTAATAGCGATGATAATCGATATCGGTGTAATCCGAGCTGACTTCCGCCCTTAGTTCGTTAAGGACGATTCCCATAACATTGGCATGCGCATGTTCTAATTGGTCTTTGGCGCGCCGCAAGGCCCCCCTGGCAGTTTTACCCGCCTTATAGACCATAACCACGGCATCTACGTTGGCGCTGACAATAGAGGTCTCCGCGGCGGAAAGTATGGGTGGAAGATCGACCAGGATTACATCATACTCTTTTTTTACTTCATCTAAAAAATTAACAAGGTTTTTAGAGTTGAGAAGTTCGGCGGGATTAGGAGGAACGTTACCGCATGGAATGATGTGCAAGTTATCCAAACCAGGTGTCAGCATAACTTCCTCCACATCCATGTCGCCAAGCATAATGTCTGTTATAGTCCGTACAGCATCATGCCATCCGTATGATCCAAGAATAACATCGGTTAACCCGGGCAACGGTTCAACGCCAAACCATCGGGAGATAACAGGCTTCCTGAGATCTGCTTCCACTAATAGCACTTTGTTTTGTGCCTGTGCCATTGCTATTGCCGCATTAACAATAGTGGTTGACTTGCCCTCATTGGCAACTGCGCTTGTAAACGCAATAGTTTTTAATTGCTTATCAAGTCCCGCGAACTGGACATTGGTCCTCATTGACCTGTAACATTCAGACGCTGTTGAATTCGGCATGAAATGACTTATTAGTCTTGACTTACGCTTTAAAAAAACATCTGAGAAATCTTCCTTTTTATGTATCTTTTGCAATGTTTCCTTGACTTCCTTAATATCAATCGCCGGAATAACACCGAGCACGCTCAAGCCTACAAATTCTTCAATTTCCTTTATGGCGCCTATAGAAGTATCGAATGTCTCGTAAACAAAAGCAAAAACAAGTCCTATAATAAATCCGATCACCGCTCCCATAAACGCTTTTAGTTTAACCTGGGAGCTTTTTATTGGAAAGTTCGGCTCCAATGCCGGTTTTACAATAACGACTTCTTCTATCTTAGCCGCTTCTTTTATCTTTGCTTCCTGGAGTTTTGATTCAAGAAGTGAATACACCTTTTCGTTGAGTTTTACGTCCCGCTCCCGCCGTGCCAGTTTTAGCCCTTTGTCCGGGAGCATTTCAAGCTCTTGTTGCAAATCATCAACTTTTGCTTTTATACTTTTTGCTCTTTTCTCTGTTACTGAAAGTCGTTCCG
>JAUWMN010000063.1 GCA_030613165.1 Desulfobacterales bacterium | reverse complement strand
CCCCTCGACCCGGGTCAGATGATCAATCTTTATGTTAATCGGTTTCCCTACCTTCACATTCATTTCCTAAAATTCCATATTAGTTCACCGCAAAGGCGCAGAGGACGCAAGGTTTTTTAAGATCATCAACTTTATTCTTTAGTCCAGAGGCTCTTCTTTGCGTTCTCTGCGTCTTTGCGGTGAGATAAACAGTTACAAAATCCCACCAAACGCATTGAAAAAGTTCATCCGCTCTGCAATATGTTCCTCTGAAAACCCTCGCTCTCTGAGGATCTCCATAAGCGATTCAAAATTAGCCTCTTCAGCAGGCCCCCTGCACCCCCAGCAACCTAACCGGTTCCGAGGGCAGACAGCGTTACAACCTGCGCGTGTAATAGGCCCCAGACACATCATCCCCATGTCAAATACACAAGAATTGAGCCGCTGCTTACATTCAACGCAGACCGAGTATTGGAGGAATTGTGGTTCTATTCCAAGTATCAGATGACGCACCAGCCATTCAAATTCAGGCTTTGATATGGGACACCCCGGCAATTCTATATCTACCCGTACCACATCTTTTACCTTCCTGACCGGCCCGGTATCTATGGGATGTGTGCCATAGACCTCCTTCACCACATCCGGTAAGGAGAAACGGCTCTTCAAGTTGTTCACACCGCCCAGACAAGCGCACGCACCTATTGCCACAAGGGTTCCGGCCTGTTTACGGATCTTTTTGACCCTCGCCGACTCACTCTCCGTAGTGATACTCCCCTCAACAAAGGCGATTTCATAATCGTCGCGCCCCTCAGAAGAGATCTCCCGAAAGTTTACCACCTCTACCACGCCAAAGAGGTCTTTGAGCGTCTCCTCCTTATTTGCTATCTGGAGCTGACATCCCTCGCAGCCGGTGAAGCTGAAGACCCCGATCTTCGGTCTTTCAAGTGTAATACCTAAGTATTTCATTATCTTTTTCCATAAAAGCTCGCCACAGAACGACACGGAATATCATAAAAACAGTGCCTAAAGTTACAGAGAAATAAGTGCCTAAAGTTTGAAGTGAGCTAAAGTGCCTAAAGTTAAGGATTTTTACCATTATATAAAAGAGACTATCATCCTTAACTTTAGGCACTTCACACTTTAGCTCACTTTAGGCACTTTAAGTACTTTAGTCACTTCTTATCTTATATCGCTTCCTTAAGATTCATCACCGTCCAGTAATCAAACACCGGCCCATCCAGACATGTGAATGTTGAGCCTACATTGCAGCGGCAGCACTTACCCATTCCGCAATGCATCCTTCGCTCTAAAGAGACAAACATCCGCTGTCGCGGAAGTCCTAAATTGCTGAGGTGGCCACATACGAATTTAAACATCACCGGAGGTCCGCACACAATCGCAAAGGTGTTGTCCGGATCTATGGTGACCTCTTTAAACAACTCTGTAATCAGCCCTACCCTTCCATTCCAATTCTCACCGGCTTCCTGGACTATTGTCAGCATCTTCAAGCCATAAATCTTACGCCATTCTTCGAATTGGTAATCGAACAGAATCTGCCCGGGCTCCTTGGCGCCGTACATGACTGTAATATCCTTGTAATCGGACCGGTGTTCCTTTGTCCAATATATGGGAGAGCGAAGCGGAACAATACCCAATCCTCCGGCTATCAAAAGAATATTGTACCCTACCATCTTTTCCATGGGGAAATGGGTCCCAAAAGGGCCTCTGATCCCCACGATCGCGCCCTGTTTTAGCCGGTGGAGCATACCTGTGACCTTGCCGACCTTCCGGACGCAGAGCGCTATGAACTCTTTGTTTGAGGTGGAACTTGAAATCGATATAGGGACCTCTCCGCATCCCGGCAGCTCCAGCATCACGAATTGGCCGGGGAGAAAGGTAAAATTCTCTCTTTCACAAGGGTCACATATCCTTATATGAAAGAGTTTTTCCTGCGTTGTTAATGGGACAATAGAGATGACCTCGGACTTAAAACCCCTTTCTGTGTGCATCAGGACGGATTGCCGGTTAAAATCCGGAGGCTTCGACATGGAGGGTTCCAGATTGATATCATGGTGCGGAATCTGTAGACTCATCTTTTCTCCGTCTCGATTAAATCATCAATCACTACCTTAGGACTGATCCCTGCCAGACACGCCTTGCCGCATCGATTGCATCCCACGCATAGCGATTGATTAAAGGCCTCAACAAACCCCCTGAACTGATGATAATAGCGATACTTCAACCGAATATGCGCCTCCGGGCGAAAATTGTGACCACCTGCCACCGTGGCAAAATCAAGGAGATTGCACGAGTACAACACCCTTCTCTTTGTAGCTTTAGTAAAAGTCAAATTCGTGTGCTCTTCTATGCCATAGCAATAGCAGGTGGGACAGACCATAGCGCAGCTTCCACAGCTCAGACACTTGTCGCCCCACTTCTTCCAGACATCTGATTCAAACTCCAGGTCCATCAGTTCCGGCACGATAGTGACATCAACCTGGGTCTTGAATTTTGTTTCAATTCGGCCTTTTACTTCCTTGTAACGGCGCTGGTCATCTTCCGCGACCTCCCGGGCATCGAACCGATTCACAATCATATAGCCGGTATCGGAATTGATCGCCACAAAATATTTCTCGCCGATATCGGTCAAAAAGAGATCAAAACCATGAAAGGCAGTATCACTGTTCATGGATCGGCAAAAACAATCCTCAAGAGGCTCGTGATCAAGCCCTATGATTAAGGTATTTCGTCTTCTCGCAACATAGTGAGGATTCGGATAGGCGCTCTTTACCAAGACCTGGTCGAGTTTCAGCAGGGCATTAATATCGCATGCACGCATTCCGATGATTACCCGTGGGTGAATCGTATAATGGATCTCTTGCTCCCAGTCCTTGTCTTCAAGACGATAGGTAGAGAGGTCTTCCTTGAACGGCAAAAAATAGTTCTTGGGTGAGGAATAGGACCGGGTATAATCCATCTGAAGCTCATCAAAGGTATTCAGCTTCAGGAACCTGTAAATCTTGTTCCCTTCCGTGTCCCGGTCCCTCCATTTGGGGCCGATCACCTCATTGTTCTCCATGAGGGCCTCAACCATCTTTCTGAAATTCTCTTTGGTGATTGTTCTAAAAAGCATAGGAATGCTCCAGATAGGTCACTATGGTTTCAAGCTTTTTTTTATATGTTACCATAAATTGCAAAATTTCAAAAAGGATTTCGAACATCTTATAAGGTCCTCATTTTTTTCTTTATATCTATATAGGATTAGAGTATCTTGCAGATAACGTCTGAGGAGGAATCGGACGCGCAGGTGAATAAAAAACATGAAAATAATCCGTTCGGGACAATTAAAATTTATTCCAGCCAGTCACGAAGATCCAAAGGCGCCTGGTGTATTGAAAAAAGTGCTGTTGCAGAAAGATGACCTTATTGACGGTAATATCCGTATGATCAATTGGGCGCTTTTGCCTGTAGGTAAATCTTTCAGAGCGCACTACCACGAAGATATGGAGGAAGTTTTTATTATCCTCAAAGGTATGGCAATGATCAGAATAGATAAAGAAGAAACGGTCCTTGAAAAGGAAGATGTGGTGGTTGTTCCTGTAGGCAAGGTCCATGAGATGAAGAATATCGGTGATGAGGATGTAGAATATATAGTTGTCGGGGTTTCGCAGGAAAAAGGAGGAAAGACGGTCGTGGTTTGATTTCGTAAAAAGTCCCTGGTAAGCCTATTTTGGTCTTATCATCTGTCATTGATCATCTATCATTGGGCATTTACCATTAAAAAAATGACAGATGACAAATGTGAAATGATTAATGATCAATGAGAGTGACCAATCAGGCGAATTAGGGACTTTTTACGAAACCATCATAGTTGTTTCCCAAAGGAGAGCCACATTGATTTTACTAGGAGCCCACTTTTCAATAGCCGGGGGACTACACAAAGCCCTTTTAACCGCGAAACGATACGGCTGCACCGCGCTTCAGCTTTTCACCAAAAATTCAAACACCTGGAAGGAGCGGATCGTAACAGATGAAGAGATTGATCTGTTTCGTCAGACAAGGAAGGAAGTGGAGATCACGGCTATCGCCTCCCACACGTCCTACCTGATCAATTTGGCATCACCGGAAGGACAAAAACATCATATGTCCAAAGAAGCCCTTATCCATGAGTTAGAGCGATCCGCGAGCCTTGATATTCCTTATGTTGTCCTGCATCCCGGCGCCCATATGGAAAGTGGGGAAGAAAACGGGTGTCTCAGGATCGCGGAAACAATAAACGAGGTATTCGACAGGGTCCCCCCCGGCGAGACAAAACTTCTCCTGGAGACGACGGCCGGCCAAGGGACCAACATCGGTTATACCTTTGAACAATTAGCCTTAATAATAGAACATATCAAAGATAAGGACCGTGTCGGCATCTGTTTTGACACATGTCATACATTTGCCGCGGGCTACGATATTCGCACCCCCGAGGCATATGCAAAGACTATGGAAAAATTTGATGGAATACTCGGTCTGAATAATCTTTGCCTGCTACATATCAACGATTCTAAAAAGGGGCTCGGAAGCCGAATAGACCGGCACGAACATATTGGAAAGGGGGAGATCGGCCCAACGGCGTTCAAGGAGATCATGAACGACACAAGGCTCGAAACTGTCCCCAAGATCCTGGAGACGCCAAAGGGGAAGGGAGCGACAGATTACGACAAGATTAATCTTGGGGTTTTGAGAAATATGATGGACGAACGTTAATGACTTCTTAACACAGCCTCTACCCTGGCTATATCACCAGGGGTATCGACTGCCATTGATTCGTGAACAGTCTCGACCACTTTTATCCGATAGCCGTATTCTAAGGCCCTCAACTGCTCAAGTTTTTCTATCGCTTCCAATCTTCCCTCAGGTAGTTTAACAAAACGTTCCAAAAAACGCTTTCTGTACGCATAGATCCCCAGGTGTTTAAAGTAGTCGAACTTGGCGGATGAATCTCTCCCAAATGGGATGGGGGAACGGGAAAAGTAGAGGGCGTCTCTGTTTTGGTCAAAGATGACCTTTACGTGATTCGGGTCTGTTATCTCGTCCGGGTCAATCATTTTGCAGGCCAATGTACTCATGTCCAGGTCTTCATCTTTCAGAAGAGGGTCCACCACCTCCGGCAAACAACGAAAGTCAAATACCGGCTGATCTCCCTGAATATTGATCACGATGTCGCGGTCCTCTAATTTTAGTTTTCGCGCCGCTTCTGTTACCCGATCTGTTCCGGAGCGGTGGACAGGTTCCGTCATTACCACACGTCCGCCAAAATCCTTAACGCATTGATAAATACGCTCATCATCTGTAGCCACTACCACATCTGACAGGATATCGGCATTCCGGACACTGCTGTAAACCCACCAGACCATCGGTTTGCCGAGGATCATGCTCAAGGGCTTTCCTTCAAATCGTTTGGAACCATATCGACAAGGAATAATAGCTACTATTTTCATCTTTCTTTTCAACTCCAGATTTGATGATTTCGTAAAAAGTCCCACGCCTTAGCGTGGTCACTCCCGCGCAGGCGGGAGCCCAGAACCATCTGATATTACTGGATTCCCGCGTTCGCGGGAATGACGAAAAAGTCTTACAAGAAACGAACATGAACCTTGCGGGTTCGCGGGCCGTCGAATTCGCAGAAAAAAATGGCCTGCCAAGTGCCTAATTGCAAGTGCCCGTCTTCCACCGCGATTGTTTCAGAAGAGCCTACAATAGATGTCTTTATATGGGCGGCGGAATTCCCTTCACGGTGGCGATACCCTCCCTCCCAGGGGATAAGCTTGTTTAATGTGGTTACGATGTCATCCCGTACACTTGGATCTGCCCCCTCGTTGATCGTGATCCCTGCGGTTGTGTGAGGAACAAATATATAACAGAACCCGTTCCGGACATTGTCGGCATGAATTAAGCGTTCTATATCATGCGTGATATCAAGCATCTCGGACCGGGCAGTTGTTTTAACGGTAATTGTGGTCATAACATCCTCTCCACTGAGACAGTTTTAAAATTGAACCTTAGCAGTCACTCTTTTATTATCATAAAAAAAAAGGCTTTGCATACTTGCAAAGCCTTTTTTAAACTTAAAATCAAAAAGTATAGATGTTAATTACACACATCCGGTCGGTTTGGGCAGTCCAGCCATTTTACAGGCGCCTTTGCCCGGTCCTGAAGGAAAGAGCTCATAGATGTATTTCAGCTTGAAACCGGTCGTCTTGGAAAGAATACGAACCATGGGCGCAATACCATTCTTTTTGTAATAGTCTTGCAGGCAATCAATTACCTTATGATGCTCGTCAGTCAGTTCCTCGATACCTTCTTCCTTTTTTACGTGCTGTATCCACTCCGGACAAAAATTTTCAAAGTTATCGATAAAGCCGTCTTCATCAACCTCAAAACTTTTTCCACCAAATTCAACAGTTGCCATAAAACAATTCCTCCTTTTTAATACGAATAATTTGACAGTATTTTATTGGCCTGTCGCCACGCCTTTTCGACTTCAGTCACTCTAATATAGAATCCACGTATATAGTATGTGAATCTTTTTGTCAACATGAAAATATAGAGAAAGGATGTCACTTCATCTCGTTTGCAATTTCTCTCCGAAGTTCACTAAGATGACTTTGAGCAAAATCGATTTCAGGATCGAGGTCAAGGGCCATTTCGTAGAGTTTGACGGCCTCAACATTATGTCCCATTGCCTTTAAGTTGGCCCCGATGTTAGCATAATCAATCGCGGAACCAGGGTCAATTTCCAGTACCTTTTCAAAGTGGGTTATTGCCTTCTCGTATGTTTTTAACTTAAAATGGCAGTATCCCAGCTGTTGATAAATCTCTTTTGATCGACCATTATGGCTGCGGCCCTCCAACAGCACCTCGATCGCCTTTTCATAGGCGCCCATGTCGCGATAGGCGATCCCTATGTGGCAATATACGCTCGCCCTGTCTGCCGGCCGGGGGTCAAGCGAGAGCGCCCGCTCAAAATGTTTAAGGGCTTTTTCCGGCCTTTCAAGCCTTTCATAAGTATATCCCAGAAAAAACTCCACCTCGTAGCGATTTGGCAAAAGAATCGACATCTTTTGCATCTCTTTACGGGCTCTGTGCGCGTCAGGCAACTGGGCAATTAGCTTGGCGGAATGATAACATACGTCATTGTCTCTGGTTCTATCCCTGAAGTGCGCCCCGGGAATAACCGTGTAAGCAACCGGAATTTTAAGACTTGGGTGCGTCATGTCCACCGCGAAGACATCGAGACCGATACAGGAAAGAGCCTCTACACACCGGTCGATTTCGATCTTCAAGTTGTTGTCTGCCAGATCAGGAAGTGTTTGCAAATCAACGAGTTCCTCATCAGATGTCACGTAGGATGCTTCTTGTAGATCGACAAACTTGGGAAGCGTGGGGCTGTAAGTAGTACAACTTTCAAAATCACCGGCCAATTGAGCAATTTCGGTTAGCGCTCGGATGACCGATTTTTCCGGACTGGTGGTCGTACCGGCGGTAAATATAATCTCACTGGAATGAGGGAAGGTGCTTGGGTCGTATGCAAGAGCCCCTACAGTAGGTATCCCTGTATCGAGTGAAAAATCTTTTAAGTACAATTTGATTCCGTTTTGTTGAAACTTCTGTATCAATTCCCTGCCTGCCGGATCCTCAATAGATTCCAAGGAGATAGTAGGAGTGGATCGTTTTTCGTGGCTGATTATGGAAGAGACATGTCGTTCCACCACCTCACATAGCCCCTGAAGCACCGCCTCTTCTATAGAGTTGC
>JAUWMN010000113.1 GCA_030613165.1 Desulfobacterales bacterium | reverse complement strand
AGTTTGGCATGTCAGTCTCCTCTTGCTAAAAAGCGCATACCGAATTGTATTAAGCAGAAAAAAATCTGTATATTAACGCTATATATTTTCTTTATAATATCGTAGTGCAGTGTCTAATACAGTTTGAGACCATTTGACCATAGATCTTCAGCCAAGACAATCCTTTCCGCTATGCTCAGGTTCTTCATCTCATCTGAACCGGAGCTATTCTTTTATAGTATTTTACTATTTTACAGATGCTCTTGATAAATGCCAAACGATTTTGGTTGCTTATGGGAATGCGCAGGGAGCGGGGCAAAGGTATGATTAGGGGCTTCGGTGCACATCTTGATTAGCATATTAGTTGACATCCGCTTACGCAGATGCGATTGAAGAATATTGCGGAGCAGAGATAAGCTGAAAAAATCGATTCCTTAACAGGGCCGCAAAATCATTGAGTTAACAGATCCAAATACGGGGGTATATGTGAAAAAACTGAAAGGTTATCAGAAGAAATATCTGAAGGGACTTGTCCACGGCATGAAACCACTGGTTTTTGTCGGACAGAAGGGAATCTCCCCTACAGTAACCAAGGCTGTTGATGAGTCATTGGAAAAACATGAGCTTATTAAGGTAAAATTTATTGATTTCAAGGAAAAAAGTCAGAAAGAAGAGATAGCCGGCGCCATTGAAAAAGAAACCGCGTCTGAGTTGGTGGGGATGATTGGTCATGTTGCAATTTTTTATCGTCAGCAGATGGATCCCGAAAAAAGAAAGATCGATGTTCCAAAACGGTAGGAAACCTTTGCATAACTGCCATTTTCCCGTGATGCGGCGTCCCCGATGAGCGGGATTTGTCAACAGGCTTCAAATTTTGCACGAAGTGAAGCGTCAGCGCTATCCTCAAAATACCCAATGTATTCCTCCGGTTAACTTTTTCGCCTTCCCCCGGCGACGGGATTTCACTTCGCTCAACTTGCCTGACGAAAAAATGTCGCGTTTTGCAAAGGTCTCGGTAGGAAACCTTTGCATAACTGCCATTTTGCAACTTACTCAAAAAGTACCCGCATGATATCATTGTAGATCACGTACATCATCAAAAGTCCGAGTATGACCAACCCTACACGTTGGGCTGCCTCGCGTATCTTGACGCTCACGGGCTTTCTGGTCACCGCCTCGATAAAGAAGAAGAGAAGATGTCCGCCGTCCAATACCGGAATCGGGAGGAGATTGAGAAGACCCAATTGTATACTTAAAAATGCGATGAAAAAGATGAGGTTGACAACGCCGGCCTCTGCCTGGTGGCCCGCCATCTGGGCAATCATAATCGGACCGCCAAGGGTCTTTGCCGAAAGCTTCCCCTGGATCATCTTGACGATGCTCAGGTAGGTCAGCCGTGATATCTCCCAGACACGATATAGACTTTCCCCCACGGCCTGAAAAGGATTCAGGTCTTTTGTTTCAAAACGTCCGGAGGGTGTAATACCTATAACATACCGGTCTATATCTTCCCCGAACAGATTGTGGGAGGCAACCAACTCCGGAACAATATCCATATATATGATCTTTTCTGCCCGGTGCACCTCGAGGTGTAACGAGCCTCCCTTGCTTCCCTTGATCAACGCCGCCATATCTTCCCAGTTTTCAACCTGTTTTTCATCGATCGCTGCGATAAGATCATTCGGTTGGAGCCCTACTTTCTCTGCCGGACGTCCCTCCTGAACAGCGCCGATTTCAGGGAGAAGAACCGGAAGCCCTGAGATCATGAAAAAGCTGGCAAAGATGACAATTGCCAAAATGAGATTAAAAACAGGACCTGCCGCCACAATAAGAATACGTCGGCCAACACTCTTGTGAGAAAACGATAGCGCCTTTTCTTCTTCCGTGATTTCCGCTTCCAGCGATTCCCCTACCATTTTGACATAACCTCCGAGGGGAATGGCGGATACGCGGTATTCCGTCATACCGATCTGTTTTCCGAACAATTTGGGGCCGAATCCGAGTGAAAATTTTTCCACACCAACCCCGAGGAGCTTGGCCACAATGAAGTGTCCGAACTCATGGATAAATATTAAAATACCAAGGACTACAACAAATGAAATAAGGCTCGTCATAAGATTTGCTCTTTCGTGTATTCCCGTGCCCAGGCATCCGCCGCAAGTATATCATCAAGCTCCGGCTTTTGCGCCACCTTGTGGGAGACCATCGCCTTGCGGATCAGTTCCGGGATCCGCACAAGATTGATACGGTGATCTAAAAACGCGGTCACCGCAACCTCGTTGGCCGCGTTTAAAACAGCCGGCACAGTCCCACCCGTCTTGCACGCGTCAAAGGCAAGACCGAGGCATGGAAATTTTTTAAGGTCAGGTTTTCTGAACGTTAGTTGTCCCATTTCAAAGAAATCAGGCCCGGGCAAATTGAGGGAAAGACGCTCCGGATATGCCAGGGCATAAGCGATTGGTGTCCGCATGTCCGGCACACCCAGTTGGGCGATCACAGAACCGTCACAATACTCCACCATTGAATGAACAATGCTCTGAGGATGTATATGGACGTCAATGATCTCTTCGGATATGCCAAAAAGCCATCGTGCCTCAATCACCTCCAGCCCTTTATTCATCAGTGTTGCTGAATCAATAGTAATCTTGGCCCCCATATCCCATGTCGGATGTCGGAGAGCGTCTTCCGGTGTAATCGAAGCAAGCTCCTCCATAGGGACATCTAAGAACGGCCCTCCGGACGCAGTGAGAATAATCCTTCGGATATCCTCCTTTCGATGGCCCAGAAGTGATTGAAAAATAGCGCTATGCTCACTGTCGATAGGGATAATGTCTACCCCGTTTTTACGGGCCGCGTCAATCATCAGCTCGCCGGACATCACCAATGTTTCTTTGTTGGCCAGAGCAATCTGTTTGCCGGCCTCAATAGCAGCCAGCGTGGGAACGAGTCCGGAGGCGCCTACCATAGCCGACACCAACATGTCGGCGTCAGCAATAGAAGCAGCGCATTTATACCCTGAGGGTCCATAAAGGACCTCGGTATTAATCCCTTGGGGTAGTTTTTCGCTCAAAAGAGCGGCATGATCCTCATCAAGGACTACCGCTACTATCGGCTTAAATTGACTAATCTGCTCTGCCAGCAGGTCAACATTTTTCCCGGCGGCCAGGGCTGCCACGGCAAACCGTTCCGGAAACTGCTCTACGATGCGCAGGACATTGCTCCCTATGGAACCGGTGGAACCAAGTATAGAAAGACGCTTCAACTTATCAGCCATACTTTATAATAATATACTATTGGAGCAACAAATAAAAGGGCGTCTATTCTATCCAGTATCCCTCCGTGACCGGGCAAAAGCCTCCCGGAGTCTTTGATATTCATCGATCTTTTGATCATCGATTCTACCAGATCACCGAGCCCTCCCAATATACCCATGCACATGGTCAGCACAATCAGATGCAGCCACGCGAGTTCCGTGAAGAATAATGTTTTAAAAAGAGATCCCACAAAGAGGGCGCCTAACAGTCCGCCCGCAGCCCCCTCCCAGGTCTTTTTTGGACTCACCGCCGGATACAGCTTGTGCTTTCCCGCGTAGGTCCCGGCATAATAAGCGCCGGTATCAAGGGCAAACACCACGAAGAGGGCAAAAAAAGTCCACGCGATTCCGTTGTCTTGATTTCGGATGAGGATTAAGTGGGCCAAAAGGAACGGGATATAGATCACACCAAAAATTAGCCGTGCAAGGATATCAGATATCGAATCCTCTTTCCCAAATCGTAAGAGAAGGACAATGGAAATCCCTATGAAAAGGATCGCGATTACAGCAGAAGCTGCTTGAACGCCATACAGATAGAGTACGCTCAACAACAAAAATCCGGCAATCAGGCCCGTCCATCTGAAGATATCTTGACCGGCGGGCAACACCATAGCGTAATACTCCCACAATCCAAGCAGAGAGACTACTACTACCAGCATAGCAAAGGCAGGCTCTCCCCCATAACGGATCAGCACAATCAACAATGGAAGGGCAACAATTGCTGTAAGCCAACGTTTTAGGTGCATGATTTTGCCTTCTGTTCCCCAGTCATTCCAAATCTTCTCTCCCTTGTCCGGTAATCGCGAATGGCCTCTAATAAGGCCTCCTTTCGGAAATCAGGCCACAGGGGGTCTGTCACATAGATCTCCGAATAAGCGATCTGCCAGAGGAGAAAATTGCTTATCCTTATCTCTCCGCTGGTTCGGATCAAAAGGTCCGGGTCCGGCATCCCCTTTGTGTAAAGGTATTCGGAAAACAAGCCTGGAGTGATGTCGCCGGGCTCTAATGCCCCCTTTTGTACATCTAAAGCAACTTTTTGTGCGGCCTCAACAATCTCATCCCGGCTTCCATAGCTCAGCGCGAGATTCAGAAGCATACCTCTGTTATGTTGTGTGGCCGCGATAGTCTCATTGAGAACAGCCTGAACGTCCTCGGGAAGTCGTTCGATTTGGCCTATCGCGTTCAAACGAATGTTGTTTTCCAGCATTTCTTGGCGTTCGGATTTGAGAAACCTTTTCAGAAGGGCCATGAGTGATTTGATTTCATATTGAGGGCGACGCCAGTTCTCCGTGGAAAAAGCATATAAGGTCAGAATCTTGACACCGATTTCCCGGCAAGCCCGAACAATAACGCGGACTGATTCAGCCCCTTCCTGATGACCCTTTATGCGGTTTAAAGCGCGTTTTTTAGCCCAGCGGCCATTACCATCCATGATAATGGCTATATGGTGGGGAAGTTCTTTCGATTTTGGCAAGGATGTGGGATTAGAACTCAAGGACTTCTTTCTCTTTTTCGCTCCCTATCTTGTCGGCCGTCTTAATGTATTCATCGGTGATTTTTTGAATCTTCTCTTGGGCCCTAAATGCTTCATCTTCTGAGATGTCACCGTCCTTTTTCAACCCCTTGAGATCTTCATTGCCATCTCTGCGGACATTACGAATGGCAACTTTATATGACTCTACTGTCTTGCGCACCATCTTTCCCAATTCCTTGCGCCGATCCTCAGTAAGAGTGGGGATAGAAATCCGAATCAGCTTTCCATCATTCATAGGGGTAAGACCGAGTTCGGATTTTAAAATCGCCTTTTCGATATCTCCGATTACAGTACTATCCCATGGCTGAATGGTAATCAAACGGCTTTCAGGTATGGCAAGAGTGGCTACCTGACTTAATGGGGTCGAAGTGCCATAATATTCTACCTTGATTCCATCCAAAATGGACAGGGACGCCCTTCCGGTCCGCAGCTTTGTGAGTTCTTGTTTGAGAGCTTCAACCTTTTTCCCCATACCTTCTTTGGTATCTTCAAATATCAGTTCAATCATTTTTCAGCTCCTCGAACACACGTCCCAATCGGTTCACCGCACACGACTTTTTCAACATTTCCCTTTTTCCTCAAATCAAATACAATTATTGGGAGTTGATTGGTCATGGCCAAAGAGATAGCCGTGGAATCCATAACTTTCAGTTCCTTCTGAAGAACCTCCAGGTGTGTAATATCCTGTAACTTCTTTGCGTTTTTATTCGTAAGCGGATCTGAATCGTAAATACCATCCACCCTGGTTGCCTTCAACAAGACTTCGGCGTGAATCTCCTGGGCCCTGAGGGCCGCGGCAGTGTCGGTGGTAAAATAAGGATTTCCCGTGCCGGCGGCAAAAATTACCACCCTCCCCTTTTCCAGATGCCGGATGGCACGCCGCAGGATATACGGTTCAGCCACTTCCCGCATCTCAATCGCTGTTTGGACGCGCGTCACCACATTCTGCTTTTCAAGGGCATCCTGCAGAGCAAGACTGTTGATTACCGTAGCCAACATCCCCATATGATCGGCAGATGCCCGGTCCATTCCATAAGAACTGGCCGCAACCCCACGGAATATATTTCCGCCCCCTATAACAAGCGCAATCTGTACGCCAAGTCCATAGACAGCACGGACCTCCTTGGCTACAAATTCGATCATGTCAGGATTGATACCAAATTTCTGATCGCCCAGCAGGGCCTCGCCGCTCAGTTTGAGCAGTATTCTTTTATACTTAGGGCCGGGCATATATCTATGTTCCTATCTGATAGCGCGCGTAACGTTTTACAGCGACACTTTCGCCGGTCTTGGCTACCAATTCGTTCAAAAGGTCCTGGATAGTAATGTCCGGATCTT
>JAUWMN010000036.1 GCA_030613165.1 Desulfobacterales bacterium | reverse complement strand
ATATTACTAAAAATTAATGACACCCGGCCACAGAGCGGGGTTTAACAAATCAAGATAAATCCGGAACGGGGAATGAAGGGGATGCCTACCACCAAAATTTGCTGGTAGCCTCGCAGTGCTTGTGGTATAATTTATATATTCATAAGATATCTTCCGCTTGATCAGCGTCGATCATTGCACGTAGTCTCTAATTTTTGGCCGATCCAATAGAATAGAATTCAATTACAAGATACCTCTGGACCTCTCTTATCCTTTGCCTTTGCCCTAAAGCGAGCTTGGAAGTTTAAGAAAACGTTTTACTTTTCGTCAAATACAGGTCTCAAAGCCTGAGAAAAGAAAGGAGGAAATGATATGCCGATATTCTTAATGTTTGGAAAGTACTCATCAGAGGCATTAAAGGGGGTCAGTGCCGAACGAACAGAAAAGGCTGTCGATCTGATCAAAGAACACGGTGGAAAGGTCAAGTCTATGTATGCTGTGTTAGGAGAGCACGATCTTGTTCTTACCATAGATTTCCCCGATGCGGAACATGCGATGGCAGCCTCGGTGGCACTGCGGAAATTGACAAGGATCTCCTTTAGTACGTCACCGGTCGTGGAAGTTGAAAAGTTTGACAGGTTAGTGGCCGAGGCAAAAAAGATCTAAGTCCGCCCTTTTTGTTTTTCTGACAGCAGAAAGAATGGGCGCAAGTCTCCTCTTGACTCTTGGTCAGTCGAGGCAAGAGTCAGAGGCAGACTTGCGCCGGACTTTTAAGGTCTTACGTTACGCATACCTCTCAAGGCGTAGATATTAAATGGGATATTTTTCCCTCTTACAATCACGGCTCCCAGAGGCTCTGCCACCACGATGTCCTTCACCCTCTCATAGAAGGACTCTGTAATCACCGTACAGTTAATCTCCCTGCTTTTGTTTTGTATCCTATAAGTACGGTTCACGTTGTCGCCGATTACAGTATATTCCATCTTTTTTCCGTTAGCGCCTATATTGCCTACGATAACTTCGCCGGTGTTTATTCCGATTCCGATCGACAGGGGCTCGGTCTCTTCTGACACCCATTTTCTTCGCAGACCCTCTATCCTTTTTATCATCTTCATAGTGCACCTTACTGCAAGCTCCGCTTGATCCTTCTGCTCAACAGGGGCGCCCCAGAAAGCCAGTATCCCGTCGCCCATGAACTTGTCCAGCGTGCCATCATACTCTATTACCACGTCGACCATCACGGCCAAATAATCGTTAAGTTTCTTAACCACATCTTGTGGTTTGCGTTTTTCGCTGTATGTCGCGTAGTTCTTTATATCGGCAAACATTATGGTAACTACCCTGCTGACTCCGCCTATTTTTGCCTGCTCGGGGTCCTTTACCAGCTCGTCCACCACCTTTTTCGATACATAGCTTGAGAACATGGAGCGTATCTCTTTCACCTTCCTGTCAAGGTAGAAATACCTCAGATAAGCAGTAACAGAATATGACAACACTACACTTAAGATAGGATACACCATGCTTACCCATCTCCCCGCAAGGAACATCAGGCATGAAAAAAAGATATAACCTGCCGCAAGAACCAGCACCAGAGGGAAAGACGCAAAAGCCCTGAGCCTTACTGTTATTAATGAAATAACAATGCCCATTACGACTATGGAGAGGAGGTCGATGAGCACCTCGATGCCACCCCGCTGCATGAAATCCCCTCTCAGGATATTGTCGGCGATATTAACGTTGACTTCGACCCCCGTGCTGTTGCTGGAAAAAGGTGTTATCCTCATGTCGTAAATGTCAATGGCAGTGGCCCCCACGAAAATCACCTTGTCCTTTAACTGTTCGTGAGAGATCCTTCCCTTTATCACGTCCGAGAACGAAAAGCTTTTATATGTGCCCGGTGGGCCCCTATAATTAATCAGCATCCCTATGTCTCTGTCAGCAGGAATTGCCTTTGAGCCGAGCACGATTCCATAGTCTCTTATCTTAATCTCGTCTATCCCCATAGCTTCCATGGCCGCAGTGAACGCCAGGGAGGGGTAAAGCTTGCCTTCGTAGGGGACGATCAGCCTGGTCCACCTTATCACCCCGTCTTCGTCAGGGAAGGCATTGATATGGGCGGTGTTTTTTGCCGAGCCGGCCAGCACTGGAATATTATCAATGATTGACGCCGCTGAACCATCCTCAGAGAACTCAAAGGCCGACGCAAGGGTCGTTATCCCGGAGTCTTTTATTGCTGCGGCCAACTTACCGTCAACCTCCGGCGACTCCTCTTCAGGAAAAAGCACATCAAAGAGTACGGCTTTTGCCCCTGCCTTTGATGCAAAATCGATAAGCTCACGGTAAAATTCCCTGGACCAGGGAAATCTGCCCAGTTCCGCAACGCTCTTCGCATCTATGGCAATTATAATGAAGTCACTATTATGCTCTATAGGCCCCCGGGCCTTGAACCGCATATCATAAGTCCTGGCCTCAAAGCCCTCAAGAAAACCTACCTGCATATAGTAGAGGACCACCATAAAAGTCGCCGTCAACAGGCCGAGCAAAACCGTGATATGTCGAAGCCCCTTTGGAGACATAATCATAACACCAAAATGTCCTTTTGCCTTACATAGAACTATTGTACCTTGATTATTAATCGGTAACGTAAAGAAATTTTTTAACTATAGCATAAATTTTCTTTTCCTTGGCCTTGCGAAAAACTGTTCATTCCTGAATTGGAAACCTAAAGTTTCCCTCTTCCCGTCACGATGTAAGTATTAAGCCAATACTCTCAGCAAAAGGCCTTCCGTGATTCCTCTCGACCTTCCGTGATCAAGGTAATTTTACGAGGAAGCTTAGCCGATCGAAAGGTGCGGTAGCCATGGATTGTGGCGGGAAATTCGACTTTTCACGAAACCGTTAAGCTTCAAGCCATTAAACTTTTGCAAAAATTTACCGGAAATGGTTGACCATGTATTCGAGATACAACAGGCATTGTGGAATTATCCTTTTCTTCTTACTCTGTTGCCTTTTCTCATTTCACGCTATGGCCCAGGAGCAGATTCTGCAATCTGATTCATTATCTGAAGTCAATGAGACAACAGACCAAGCCGGCCCCAAGCAGATAAATAAGAAAGCCGTGGAGAAGCTTCGCAAGATGACGCCGGAAGAGGTCGCAGCTCTGGACAAAAAGCTGGCCGAGGCGCTCACGCTCTATTACGACACCAAGTACGGTCAGGCCCTGCCCATATTCAAGGAGATCGCCGAGCAGGTGGAAACAATGGAGGTCATGTGGTGGCTCGGCACAACCGCCATGGCAACGGGAAACATCTGCCTTGCCATTGAGGAGTTTACGAAGATGCTTGCCATCAATCCCGAGCTGAACCGTGTAAGATTGGATCTCGCTCTGGCCTTTTTCAAGCTCGGTTTTTACGATAATGCACGGGAGGAGCTTAAAAAGGTTGAGGCGGCTAAGCCGCCCGAGGCGGTTCAGAAAAATATTGACAAGCTTCTCGCCGCTATCGCTGAGAAGACAAGGAAGGTGTCTTGGAACATCCGTTTTTCGCAGGGGATTACGTATGACACAAACGTCAGCGCCGGACCGAATGAGCGCGAGCTTGAAGTGTGGGGAGGAACGCTAACCCTTGACAGCGACTCTCGGAAGATTAGTGATAAGGCGCTGGTAACCAGTCTGCAGGGGAACGCTCTCTATGATTTCGGGCAACGCCAGGGCTTCATGTGGAATACTGTGGCGGTATTTTACAACAGCGCGTATCGGACATACTCCAAGTATGACTTTATGATGGCCGACATCAAAACCGGTCCCTGGTGGATCGGGCGGCGCGATATCCTCAAGTGTCCGGTCGGTTACAAGGAACAGTACTACGGAAGCGATCGTCTTTCGAATATCATCCATGTTGATCCCGGCTACGAGCATTATTTCTGCCGGTATTTCAGCATGAAAGCGTTATATTCCTACAACAAGGAATCCTTTTACAATGATGAAAACCGTTCCCTTGAAAACAAAACGCATCTGTATGAGATAAGCCCCAGCATTTATCTGGCTAACCGCAGGCATATCATTTCCGGCTCAGTGGGGTATGAAAACCGCGATGCCGAGGCGAGCAGATTTAGTTACAACGCCCGGCGCTATATGCTATCCTATTATACCCGGTTCCCTACCACAAATACGGAGTTTTTTCTCCGGTATCAATGGACTAAGAAGGATTACAAGGATAAACCCATCCTCTATACCCAGGATCGAGAAGATAGGCGTCACGCTGTCACGACGGTCATTAGCCAGCAGTTTTGCGAGTATTTTTTCGCGTCCCTCGTCTTCAACTATACAGACAATAATTCCAATGCCTCACTTTATGAATTTGACAAGGAGACGTATTCATTCAATGTAGGCTTTACATTCTAAATGCCTTCCTTAAAAACCGATAGCTATAATCTTTCCTTTTTGTATGGCTGAATAGTCATGACCACCGGCAAAAGAAGTTTGTAGCTGCAGCCTTACAGTATGATTGCCTTTGGTCAAAAGCTGAAGGTGGCTTAGACTCAGCGTCCTCTTTCCAGCGTAGTTTCCCAATTGCGCTACAGATGCCGTCATGCTGTCATCAATGTACAACTTGACCTCGGAATAACCAGGGGCGCTATAATAGCAGGCCAATTGAGTCCAGCACATAATCAGCCAGTACCTGTCAGTTGAACTCTCGATGTTTATCCCTGAGACCGCGTCCCCCATTACAAGCTGGTGCGTCCCCACGGGCATGGATTCAATTCGCCGCTCAAGGTCATCGATCCTCAGCTTGTTTTCCTGAATCAGGACGCTTGCCGAGTTGATTTCTCCCTGGATGTCATTTATATCGTTCTGGATATGCAAACAGTCCTGGAGCTGCGCTATCAGGCCGGAATTGACATTGACTTTGTCTCCAACCATATTCAACCGGGCGATGCTGTCTGAATACGAGATCTGAAGTACGTATATTTCAGCATGTCCCTGTTCAATCTCATTTTTATAATATACATTCTGAGCCTGCAGGATAGCGATGTTGTCTCGAAGTTCCTTTTCTGCCTGTTCCACCTTTTGAAACAGTTCAGATATCTTTTCGTAAAGCAGTCCCTGCAGATACGCAATCTCCGATCTTGCCGTCTCCACTTGTTCGGAGTTTTGATCGAGATTTTCTTCGAGCGCTTTTATATCTTCGGCTATATCAGCCTGCATTTGAAAGATCTGCGTCTGGATATCCAGGATCTCCTGCCTGACGGTTGCTATTTCAGCCTGCAACCCGGCCGAGGTTGCTTCGTATTCACTCAGCCTGCTCTCCAGCTCGTCAATCTGCTCCTGCAGATATATAAAAGGCCTGCCGTTATTGTTGAAAAGACCGCTATCCTTATTGGCTGAACCCCCTTGCTTCGCGAGCGAATCGCCCGGCGCACTGATCCCAAAGATTATGGCAGCAAGGATCGCAACGATACCCACCATCTGTTTTGTTTTCATTTTGCCCTTCCTCATATTATGGATTCGATCCTTATTAACCCTTCTCTATGTTATTCAACACAACCTCCTACCTGGTTCCCTGAAACATTCCAACAGCATGGCTGGTGCCGTCGCCTATCTCCCACAAGCCGCCGATTGCCTCGCCGTTGGCGCCATAAACCGAACCTTCGGCCACGCCCGTGCCCGGATTCCCATCGATTTGCCAGTCACCGCCGGTGTTTATTTCAAATTGGCTGGAGGCGCCGAGAAACGTCCCCGAGGCCCCGCTTACAGACGCGCTGTGCCCGCCGCCGGAAACAGACAGATTAAAGTCGCTTAGTGACCCGGCGACAAAATTTACCCGGGTGCTGAAGTCTCCTGACATATTCGCGCCGCCCGCGGACGTCCAGTATGTCCCGTACGCGCCTCCGCTGTATGTGCCGGAAATATTATTCGCCGCGAGGCCGCTCCTTTGACTGTCCGTGGTGTAATCCCCCATCACGTAGTAGCCCTTGTTATCAAAATAGAAGTCATCCGTGCCGTCAGACATGACTATCGGCTGCGTCCAGTATCCCCATTCCATACAGGCATTGTAGCCAAGTTCTGTATGCTGCGCAAAAACCGGTAGCCCACTGATGATTACGCCGTCCGGCGTTTCCAGATATGTAATCTGCGGGTTATCATAATCTGTGGAACCGTCCGTATACATGTAGTAAAAACCGTAAGAGGCTGAAATATCGTTCGAATCGAAGTCGCATATATCTTGTGAACGATACGCGCCGTTAAACCCGGTCGACACCTTGGTAAGCATGCCGACAAAGTAGCCGTAATGCTGGGTTGGCCTGCGATCGGCAGCCTCAGTCACCTTAGTGGCCTGCGCCTGCACCGTATCGGTAACATCATCCTGGAAGCCCGAACCTAATGCGCTGATGTCGTTTCCGAATTCTTCGTCAGTAACGGCTCCCCCATCTCCGGATTGCGCTTCTTCGCCCATAATCGGCAGCGCTTCTGTGTCTAAGATAAACCGCTCGGCAGCCTCAGGCATAGTGGGCTCCACAATGCCGGCTCCCAGTGTGCTCAGTTCGAGGCTCTCCCCTCCCCCAACGCCTTGAATGGTCCCATCAACCGGAGAATAGACCTCCACCTTTCCTTCGAAACAGTACACTAAGGTTATTGCTGTAACCGGTTCCTCTGTCATTACTTCCACGCCGAACTTGGTCCCCCGCACACCCGTAACAGCAGTAGGTGTGGAAACCGAGAAGGAAATATGTTTGTATCTGAACAAGCGCATTACATAGCACATGACCTTGCCACGGAGCATGCTGAACGCCGACTTTTTCTCTCCCGCCTCTCTGTCGTCTATAACTTCCTCAATTACAATCCTGGTATTGTCACCGAGGGTAATCAGGTCTTGGCCAGAAAACAGGACCCGGCAACGCGAGGCCTTCAGAGTATAGAGGACATCCCCTTTAAAAACCGCGTCACCCAGCGCCGCGAAATATGCTTCACTCTCCTCAAAACGGGCGACCACCACATGGCCGGCCACGGCCTGGATTGTCCCTACCGCCCCGGCATCTGAGCCAATGTAGTAATCTTTTACCTCCACATATCGCAGCTCATCGGGCAGAACCTCTTGAGGCACCGCTTTCCCTCTTTCAAGTTGGCAAAATACGACTTGAGCGCCGATAAGCGAAAGCCCAAAGAAAACGAATATTATCAAGAGATATCGCTTCATCTTTTTCATCTCTACCCCCTTGTCTTTTTTTCAAAAAAAAAGACCGCTCCCGAAAAGTTGGAAGCGGTCATTTCACATATGCTCCGTCCTATCCGCTCAGAGATGGACTTAAGAATAGAGCATAGCTATTGCCCGCGTCTGGCAGCCCCGCTGTCTTACCCGTCCTAACGGACGGACTTAGATCGGTGGTTTTGCGCCCCAACCTTTCGGTAAGTTTGCCCTTCAACGCTATTTTGTTTAAATTATATAATATACCTTTCCTGTTATCGGCATCTAAGTTGAAAAGCTTTAGACTTTTTTTTACTGCTGTCCGGTAAAAAATTGACATGCGGCCATAATTAACTAAAATTATAGCGGTTTTTGATTACAAAAACTTGAGATATGTACCTTTCTCAAGGGCTATGGCAGCGCCGCAAGAAACTTACTGGCCGGCATGACCCGAACTCTGCCATCCAGGTAGTCGTCACTACAGGAATTTCTCCATATACTCGGGCAGGGTGCCGGAACCGCTATCAACTACTGTTTTAAGGCGAGAAGAAAAGTGTGGAGTAGTTGGTCAATATCTCCATTATCGCTTCCTTTATGGCTGCTATCTGCTCCGGACTGTCCACCTTCTGGCCATCAAAATCCCGGACATAGAAGACATCAACCACTTGATCGACTTTGGTGGCGATTTTGGCGACCCAGATATCGAGTTTGCATTGAAAAAGGGTATCGGTAATCTTGTAGAGAAGCCCTGGAAAATCGTACGCATAAATCTCTATGATGGTGAAAAAATCGGATGTTCGGTTGTCTACGACAATTTTGTTCGGTCGGCTCTCTATCCGTTTTTGCAACGATTGATACGCCCTCAGCTTCTGGTTAAGAGCGGGTCCAAGCGCCGGCTCCCCTTTCAGGGCAGATCGCAAATCATTTTTGAACCGTGCCCATATTTCGTTCTCAAGGAGCGTATCCGGCGGTGCCTTGACCTTGAAGATGTCAAGGGCTGTGTGATTTCGCCACGTATATATATGAGCGTTCAGAATATCTATGTTGTTCAGAGTTAACGCGCCGGCAATTTTTGAAAAAAGTCCGGGGAAGTCTCTCGCACAGATGGTGGCAGTTCTGTAATTCGTGCCGGGAACGGCCTGGACCTCCAGGACAAAAGGCTCGTCGCCAAGCTTTTGATACAGCTCGACATGCCGGAAAATGTCCTTTGATGAGGTGTATAATAAATAGCGTGGCGACATCTGGTCGAATAGAGCCTCCACCGCTTCTGTTGGCATAGCTGCCGCACTCTCCAAAACTTCTTGCCTCTTTTTCTCTACAATATCGATGGCTCCCGGTGTAGCCAGTTCCCCCTTTTTCAGGATGTGATATATTTTGAAAATAAGTTCATTCAAAAGAACGGCAATCCAATCGTTCCACGCCTTAGGCCCCGTGGCCTTTGAGTCGGCAACAGTCAGAAGATAGAGCATCTTCAGAGAATCTGTGTCACGAAACCTTCTGGCGCATTGCACTACTGTTTTCTCGTCATTGAGATCTCTTCGGGTGGCGATATTAATCAGCAAGAGATGTTCACGGACCAGAAACGAGATGGTATCGATATCCTGCTCGGCGAATCCCATCCTTGCGAACACAGACCTGACCACATCGGACCCGTGCCGCGCGTGGTCTTTACTGTGCCCGCCCTTGCCCACATCGTGCAAAAGAGCCGCCCAAAGCAACAGTTCGGGGCTGGCTATTTCCGAGAACAATTTCCGGCAGAGCGTATCCCGCCCTTCACGGCCCGGGTCTCCGAAACCCTTTAACGTCTGCACGGTGCGCAGGGAATGCTTATCCACGGGATAGAGGTGATACTCATCGTATTGAATCCGATTGACTATCCCTTTCATTTCAGGAATGAGGGCCACCATGATCCCGGTGTTCAACATTTCATCTAAGACGTTAAAGGTCTGGGGCGATGCGACCAATATGCGTTCAAAGGATTGGACAACGGCCCTGGAACCGCGAAAATTTTCGTCGACAAGGTATAAGAACTCCTTCACCAAACGTCTTGCTTCTATGCTCAATGGCATTCCCAGTCTGGCACTACGTTCAAATATCTTGATCAACAGCTTTGGATTGTGGAGAATCGTCTCCGGAGACTCAAAATTCAGGGCATCGTGCACGGCATCGAGGCCCTTTGACACGACCCGGCGGACGCCCTTTCCAGGTCCCCGTTTTTTGGACAAGACTTTGTTAAGAAACATAAGATGCTGCTGCTTCAAGAACTCCATATGGCCGTGCAACGTCCCCAGGAATACTTCAACCGCCTGTTGACCATTGTCTTGCCTGAATCCCAGGTCCCGGGCAAGTTTGACCTGGTATTCAAAGTAAAGCTGGTCGCAGTTCCGCCTGCTGAGGTGGTGCAGCCGGTTTCTGACACTCCAAATAAATGACAACGCCTCGATCAAGGTATGAAACTCATAATGGGATAGATGTCCCAAAAGCTCCAGATCTCGCGGCTCCTTAAGGTCATATTTTGCCTGTGCGGCCCAGAGGATACTATGATAATCTCTCAGACCGCCGAGCCCCTCTTTTAGGTTAGGCTCCAAAAGATAAGAGGAATCTCCG
>JAUWMN010000045.1 GCA_030613165.1 Desulfobacterales bacterium | reverse complement strand
CTATGTCCTTCAAATAGTCACTTGTCATTCTTCAATCTTCAATCCTCTGTCATCTGACTTCTGTCATCTGTCATCTGGCCCTCCTACGGTGTCGATATAGCAATCGGCATCCCCAAAATCGGCCAGATCACACCCACGCACAGGGCCACCACGGCCATCAGGATTATACTGGCCGGAATGCCGTAGAGAAAGAATTCGCCTGTGGTAAACTGCTTTGAATCATACGCTATGGCGTTCGGGGCCGCGCCCACCAGCAAGAGAAAAGGCATACCCGCTGTTACCAGTGATGCAAAGAGGATCACCTCTCCGGCCACTCCGAGATAAGGAGCGATCACCAAAGCCACAGGAAGAGAGATGGCAATAGCAGCCACGTTCATGATAAAGTTGGTCATCATCATGACAAAAAAGGCGATACTCATGACAAATACAAACGCGGGGGCGTCCTTGAACATCACCAGCCAGTTCACCGCCATCCATTTGGCAGCGCCTGTTTCCCAGAGGCAAAAACCGATGCTCATGGCCCCGGCAAAGAGCAATATAATATTCCAGGGAATCGCTTCCAGATCCTTAACATCCAAAATTTTTACGAGGAAAAATACAACGGTTGAAAGCAAAACAATCGCTGTTTTATGAAACACTCTCAACTCCGGGTAAAAGGACCGCAGACCCAGGAAGATGATTACCGCAAGGACAATGGCGATAGCCATAATCTCATCCCTTGTAATCTTCCCCAATTGGGCATTCAGTTGTTTCGCCTTTTCCCTGAGGCCGGGGATCGTCTTTTTCTCCGGTTTAAAAAAGATCATGAAAAATCCCCAGAGTAAAAAGGTCATCAGCCACCCCGGGATCATCATGTAATAGGTCAGTTGAAAAAAGGTTATGTCCTGTCCCATGATATCATTATAAAAGCCGATGGCCACAGCGCCGCGCGCGGCACCCAGCAGGGTTACTATGCTCCCTGCTCCGGCCACATAGGCCATGCCCATGAATAGCCCCTTGCCGAACTTGGTCTGCTTGTCGCCTTCTCCATAAAGCGCATAGATAGCCATAAGGAGGGGGAATATAGTGGCGGCAACCGCGGTGTGGGCCATGATATGGGTCAGCGCCGAGGTCACTACAAAACAGCCAAGATAGATCATGCTGGTCTTTTCTCCCACAATTTCCAGCATTTTATATGCCAGACGCTTGGTCAGGCCCGTTTTGGTAAAGACCATGCCGATGACTATTGAGCCAAAGATGAACATTACAGAAGGATCCATAAAATCCTTAAAGGCTACTTTTGCGGGTCTGATCAGAAAGAGGGCCTGTAGCACCCCTATCATGAGACTGGTCACGCCGATCGGAACGACCTCAAATACCCACCAGGTACCGGCCAACAAAAAAACGGCAATGGCGCCCTTGGCCGCCTGGGGTAGTGGAAAATGCGTTCCCATTGGGTCAATGGCGTCCGGCCATGGCGGTGCATAATAGACTACTATGAACAGAACAATCCCTATTGACATAAAAAGCAGGCGCTTCCAGTCCAGCCGCGGCTTCTCGGGAGAAAGTATAATTTCATCAGGCATCTCTGGGAGGCCCGGCCCGGTAGCAATTGGTTTACTCTTTTCACCCATCGTACACCTCCCTCACTCTAAGACAATTTTTGTCAGTTCATTAAAGACGTCGCTCATGCGCAACACGCCTGCTATCAACTGGCCATCCATCACAGGGACGAGATTGATATCCGCCTGCAGCATGACAAATGCCGCCTTGGAAACAGAATCGTTCACGTCAAGCGTTGCCCGGATCGGGATCATCACCTCACTCACCGGCTTTTTTGACTCCTCTTTACATTTTTCAGAGAAGGTCCCTTCTACAAGCGCCGCAAGGCTTGCATAATCGGCGTGTGTGAGGCCCTGGTAGGGTGACTGTTCATCCTTTCTAAGAAAGTTTGGCTCAACGCCCGTGAGAAGATTTTTGAGTGTCAAGACTCCCAGGAGTTGATACTGTTCGTCAAACACCAAAATCATGGAGCGCTCTCCCAGGCCTCCTTTTTCATCATAAACACTGTGAATCATGGCAACCGCGTCCCGCACACTCAGCCAGTACGGAATATGCGGGTAGTCGGTTATTTTGACCATGAGTTCCTTGACTTTTCTGGCATTCGACATGCCACACCTCCTTTTCGATTTTTGTTATTTCTAAAATACACCAACCCCAGGAGGCTGTCCGAGAATTATGTCCGTAACGAAAAAGAGTGAGAACGAGACAAAATTTTCGCAAATTTGAGGAGAATAGCAGGCCTATTTGACGAAAAGTTTGGGTAATTTGGGCGGTTTCTCACGCTTTTGGAGTTGGATCAGAATTCTCGGAAAGCATCCTATATGCGTCCTGTTTTTCTAATGCCAGCCCGGCAATATAGGCTAAAATTTCATGAATGTGAATCATTCCCACCACATCATCCTTATTAACCACAGGTAGAAAATCGACCTGGTATTTGTTAAGCAAAAACACGGCCTCCATGAGCATCTCGGTTTCCCGTACACAGGCTATGATCGGGACCATGATCTCCCCAACACGCTTCTTGGCCCCTTCCAGGCATTCTGCTTCGAGCTGGCCTTCCCAGAAGATAGGGCCGCTTTTTTGCGCCCCTCTCAAGAAATGGGCCGATAATCCAAAGCCAAGTTGCGTTGGTGTGACTAAACCCTTGCTCAGCTGCTTTTCGGACTGGTCCTCTCCCACAACAACAAGGCACGGATGTGTGCTCTCTACTCTTGCCTTGTCCAGGAGCCGCAAGGCATCTTGCACTGTCGCGTCCTCTTTGATGTAGCAATAGCGATCCAGCGGGCGCATAAAGTCTTTAACAAATTTCTCCGTGGCCATAATCCGTATCCTTGATAGTACACTCCAATAAGAAAGCAAGGGTCGTACCAACCCCACAAGAATTATCTCGCCCCAATTCTAACCTGTTAATCTTTCCTACTTTTATCCTTTGTAGACACGCAGAAAAACACAACACCCGCCCCATCATTTTGGCAATTCTCTGCCAATGCGGGCAAAAACTTGCCATTTCAAGGCCGAATCTGTTTGACACACTGAGAATATTCGTGATAGCTTAATTGCTATTTGTATAGTCATCTTACACACGCCCCTCTCAGAACCGGATAAACGGTTAACGTGACACCAGAGCCTTGTTGCGCTTACGGTTTCTATAGAATCCTCGAACTCTAAAACTACGAAGTCCGATGAAACTGCGATCTCCCTATATAACGCATCTCCAGGAATCGATCATGCAGGAGTTTATCCTGGAAGCTGATGTGATGCGCTCCATTATGAAGGTCGTGCATCAGGTGGCCAAATATGATGTGACTGTGCTCATTACGGGGGAAAGCGGCACGGGCAAGGAATTACTCGCCAAGATCATCCACCTGCAAAGCCCCAGGTCTGAAAACCCTTTCGTGCCGGTGAACTGCGGTATTCTTTCCGGTCTAATGTTTGAGGACAAACTTTTTGGGCATGAAAAGGGGGCTTTCACGGGCGCCATTCGTAGGGAAAAGGGCTGCTTTGAGATCGCTGACAAAGGAACCTTGTTTCTCGATGAGGTCTCTGAAATACCACTCGAAAATCAGACGGACTTTTTGCGGGTACTGGAAGATTTTCGATTTGTCAGGATAGGAGGAAATCAGTTAATCGAGAGCGACGTTCGCATTATCTCGGCAACCAACAAGAACCTTAAAGACAGGGTCAAACATGGGCTGTTTCGAGAGGATCTCTTTTACCGACTTCACGTAGTTCCTCTATACATCCCACCTTTGAGAGAAAGAAAGGCGGTTATTCCAAAGATGGTGGATCGCTTTCTGAATCAATTGGCGGCCAATTATAAAATGCCCAGGCCATCTGTGAAACCAGAAGTCATCGACACCTTCTGCCGTTATGATTGGCCCGGCAATGTAAGGGAATTAAAAAACCTTCTGGAAAGGGTATTTATTCTCAACCATG
Source organism: Desulfobacterales bacterium (assembly GCA_030613165.1). GTDB lineage: Bacteria > Desulfobacterota > Desulfobacteria > Desulfobacterales. The sequence continues at coordinate 4,697 of JAUWMN010000045.1, read as the reverse complement.
ACGAGGTGATAGATTTAGAACATCTTCCCTCTGATTTTTTGTGGCATTTTAGAGCCCCCTCACGTACGATGGCTCTGGAAGAGGTCAGAAGGGAGGGCGAAACAAAAGCCATCCTGGATGTGCTCTATCGAGTGGCTGGAGACAAAGAACAAGCAGCCAAAATACTCCGCATAAGCCCCCGAACGTTGAGATACAAGCTCAGCAGATACGATATAAAGGTGAATCGAAGGGGTGAGCTCGTATCAAAAGGCCATCCTGAGGAACATCTATAAGGATTTATTGGAGTCTTTCTATTGTCCGCTTAAAACCCGGCAGCGCGCGTAAAATTGTTTCATCATCCACACAAAAGGCGATTCTGAAATGCCCTGGCCCTCCGAAGCCGCTTCCCGGCACGGTTAAGATGAGTTCTTCCTGAAGCGCTTTTACAAATGCTACGTCATCAGGTATTGGGGCCTTGGGAAAGAGGTAAAAGGCTCCTGACGGCTTTTCAAAAGAATAACCGTAATCGGCCAAGGCATCGCATAGAAGATCACGTTTTTTCTGATAGATTTTTGGATCAACACTTATTCCTTGCAGTTTTTCGATGACGCGCTGCATCAACGCCGGCGCGTTTACATAGCCCAGTATCCGATTGGACAATGCCAGGCCGGCCAACAGGTTATCCCTATGATCAGCGCTTGGATTTAGCGCCAAAAATCCTATTCGTTCACCCGGGATGGAAAGATCTTTGGAGTATGATGTGGCGATGACGCTGTTGGGGTAATCGGCCAACACACTTGGAACCTTGGCGTTGTCAAAGACGATTTTACGATAAGGTTCATCAGAAATCAGATAGATAGTCTTTTTTAGCTTTTTCCCCTTTTCCGCCAACAGGCTGCTGAGTTCCGCCAGAACTTTTTGAGCATATATCTTGCCGGTAGGATTGTTGGGAGAATTAATCAGTACCGCGCGGGTATCAGGGGTGATGGCCTTTTCAATGGCCGCTATATCAAGGTCGAAATCCGGCCGGGTCGGTACGGTTTTTAGGATTCCCCCGTGGTTCCCCACGTAAAAATTGTATTCCACAAAGTAAGGCGCCGGGGTGATTACCTCTTCCCCGGGGTTCAGTATGGTCTTTAATATAACGTGCAGCGCGCCTGCAGAGCCGCACGTCATAACAACATCATCCGCGGTTATAAAAACACCTTGCTCGTCTGTCACGAAATCGGCTATTGCCTTGCGTGTTTCAAGATAGCCCGTGTTAGGCATATAGGCATGACTCCCAGACTTGACTGTGCTTGCCGTTTCTTTGAGAGTCTGTAAAAACAACTCAGGAGGTTCTATGTTCGGATTGCCAAGGCTGAAATCGAATACATTTTCGGCCCCATGCTCGGCTTTGAACCGGGAACCTTCTTCAAACATTTTACGTATCCATGAGGAGCGGGACAAGATTTCTTCGATGTTTTTTGATATAGACATGAGGAAGATATGTACCAAAAGGAATTGATGACAGCAAGGAGATTTTTTAAAAAAATAGTGACAGATTTCTTATGTTGTGATATTAAGATTGATTCCATTTGAAACTAAGAAATTTCTTTTGGGACACAGATGAACGCAGATAAAGAGGAAGCATTACACTATGTTTAGAGCTCGTATTATAGGGACAGGATCCACGACGCCCAAAAGGATTCTAACCAATGTGGATCTTGAAAAAATTGTCGACACTTCGGATGAATGGATTACAAGAAGGACCGGGATCAAAGAGCGCCGTATCGCCCAGAAGGGTGCGGGAGAGAATGCCTTTGATTTAGCAGCCGATGCATCTCTGAAAGCCCTTGAGATGGCCAAAGTGTCGCCGGATGAGCTGGATCTCATTATTGTCGGCACAATTACTCCTGATCGACAGTTCCCTGCCGTTGCCTGTCTGGTACAGAACAAGATCAATGCTGATAATGCCAATGCATTCGATATATCCGCGGGATGTTCCGGCTTTCTTTATGCTCTTTCGATTGCGGAAAATGCCATCGCGGTCGGAAGTTGTAAAAAAGCCTTGGTGATTGGCGCTGAACGACTTTCTTCCGTTGCTAATTGGCAAGACAGAAGCACATGTGTTCTACTGGGAGACGGAGCCGGTGTGGTGGTGCTGTCTCAGGCCGATGATGATAATGGCATTTTATCTACTCATCTTGGTTCTGATGGTAGATGCTGGGAACTCCTCTATTCGGAAGAAGGTAATCCTGATCCTCCGAAAATCTTAGATGCCTTTGAGGGGAAGCCGTATTACCTGGCTATGGAAGGTAATAAGTTATTTAAAAAAGCGGTAAGACATCTTGCTGATGTTGCCACGAAAGCGCTGGAGCACAACAATCTCTCTGCTTCTGATATAAAACTTGTAGTCCCCCATCAAGCAAATATTAGAATTATCCAAGCCTTAGCCGAAAAGATTTCCATTCCGATGGAAAAGGTCTATACCAATATCCATAAATATGGCAACACATCTTCCGCCTCTATCCCGATCGCATTGGACGAGGCCAACCGGGAAGGATTGTTAAAGCCGGGAGATATTATTCTCTTGGTTACCTTTGGGGCGGGTCTAACATGGGGTGCGTCAGTAGTGCGTTGGTCTTTAGATATTTTCTAAAGAGGCTAATCGACTCCCTCGACCCCTTCCACGCCCGGGACTTCCTTCATGAGAAATTTTTCGATGCCATTTTTCAATGTTTGTTGCGACATTGGACATCCCTTGCAGGCGCCTTGCAGGCGGACCTTTACAACATTTCCCTCTATCTCGACAAGTTCCACATCACCGCCATCTGCCTGAAGCGCGGGACGAATTTTGTCTAATGCCGCTTGAACCAATTCTTTCATGTTTTTATCTCTCCTTTTATCTACAAATAATGTAACTGCTCCGGTTCAAAGTTCAGGAGTTCACGGTTTAACTGAGGCGAGCAACCGTGAACCCTGAACCTGAGTAGTTATCAAATAATTTATAGAACCTTAATATAATCTTGTGTTGTTTGGCAATTAAAAAAATAAGAAACTGCCTCTTTAGGTCTATCAAAACCTATGTTTGATGATCTCGTAAAAAGTCGCCAGGCACCCTATGTCGTCATTCCCGCGAAGGCGGGAATCCAGTAATATCAGCTTGTTCTGGACTCCCGCCTGCGCGGGAGTGACAGAAGGTTGGACTTTTTACGAAACCGTCAAAATTGAGGCCTCTGGAAAACTGCCATTTGAAATTTCACATTCCATATGATAGAAATGGTACATAAGCATTATAAATCACTCTTAAGCTTTGATGATCTCGTAAAAAGTCTTGAGTTTGATAAATGATGGCTAAGTAAAAAGGTCAATATACAAGGCGTAGTAGATTGGACTTTTTACGACGCCATCAAGCTTTTGGACCGCCTAAAAAACAGGGAGTGGAAAGAATGAAAGTTTTGGCAATCCTTGGAAGTCCAAGGAGGCAAGGTAATACGGAAACATTACTTGATTCCCTGATTGAAGGTGCAAGAGAACAAGGAGGAGAGGTAGAAAAACTTGTCCTGTGTGACTATAATATTTCACCATGCATTGAATGCGGGTCTTGCTCAACTACAGGGGAATGTGCCATTGCAGACGATATGCAAGATCTCTATCCCAAGCTCCTCATGGTCGATGTGATTGTAATCGCGTCACCGATCTTTTTTTATTCAGTCACTGCCATCACCAAGGCCTTCATAGATAGAAGCCAGGCGCTCTGGGCGCGCAAGTATCTTCTTCATCAAAAGCCCCTGACGGAAAAGATACGACGCGGGTATTTCCTTTCCCTGGGCGCCACAAAGGGGAAACAGCTCTTTGAAGGGGCAACGCTTACTATAAAATATTTTTTTGACGCTATAGATGCCAAGTATCGCGGTGGGTTGTTCTTCAGAGGTATTGAGGATAAAGGAGATATCAAGCATCATCCAAGCGCGTTGCGGGAGGCTCTGGAACTGGGAAGAAAAATTTGTCAGACAATAGATGACAGATAACAGATGACAGATGATAAATGACAAGTGACAAAAATGAAATGGACGACATCTTCCATACCACGCTGGAGAACCCTGTCTCAGGCTTTTCTGGGGACTCTTCTTCCAAACACTTACTTTAAGGTGTTCAAGACAGGGGTTATTTATCAAGGATCCTTGAAAGGAGTATGCTTTCCGGGGTTGAACTGTTTCGCGTGTCCCACTACGTTCTGTTCATGTCCCATCGGATCGCTTCAAAATTTTGCCGCTTCCAGGGAGTGGCCTTTCTTCCTCATAGGTTATCTTGGGATACTCGGCCTTATAGGGGGAAGAATTATCTGTGGATGGCTCTGCCCTTTTGGCTGGTTTCAGGATCTGCTATATAAAATAAAATCTAAAAAGTTCCGGATGCCGCGCTTTTTTTCCTATTTTAAATATGGCTTTTTAGCCATTTTTGTTTTTTTACTTCCATTTCTAACAGGTGAAAACTTATTTTCGTATATCTGTCCACAAGGGGCGCTTGAAGGGACTATTCCATGGATAGCCTGGAACCCGATAAATCCTCCTGCCAACGAGCCCATCCTTGCTTATACAACCTTTGGTGTCTGGTTTTGGATAAAGACGCTTCTGTTTGTCTTGTTCCTTATCCTTTTTGTTGTTATTAAACGCCTTTTTTGTCGTATGGTCTGCCCCCTTGGCGCTATTTACTCCTTATTCAACAAGCACAGC
>JAUWMN010000099.1 GCA_030613165.1 Desulfobacterales bacterium | reverse complement strand
ACTGCTTCGCTTCAAAGAGGGAACGCATGTACCGGATCCGACAATTGTTACGTTAATAGACATTTCTTGGTCTTATCATCTGTCATTTATCATCTATCATTGGGCATTTACCCCCGCCAAGGCGGGGACAGATGACAAATGTGAAATGATCAATGAGGGTCTTATCAAGTGACCTCTGGAGCGAATTGAAGACTTTTTACGAAATCATCAATCCTATCGTTTACTGGCCGCCATTCTGATATTTTGGGACTTGTTCTACCTTTGCGCAACCTTGCGAATTTTACCCCTGAACCGGTACGGCTTGCGTGGAGACTTCAATGTGATCTCATGTTGTGTATATTTTTTGTATTCCGCCAGAAACCTTTCATCCAGGCTCAGCTTTGTTATAAAATAATTGGCAAGGTGTCGGCGGGTTTCATAAGGAAGTAGTTGTGCAAAATTTTTCCCTTTTCTTTTTATGGCCTTTATCACGCCGTAACGTCCATAATTGTAAGCGGCCATTGCCGCGATTTCCGGATCAAACATATTGTCTTCATCAGGATGATGGTTGTTCTGTTTGCGTCTTAATTGGTATGGATAGTAGCGTCTATATTTCCCTTTGGGCTTTTCTTTTATATATTGTTGAGAGAAAAAGACGTAATCTATCAAAAGCTGCAACGTCCCTTCACAAATATTTAATCTCGGAATTCGTCCCACCTCTTTGTAATTTGTGCTCGGATCTACAAGCCGCCAAGCATTTTCAAGGAGTCTTCGACTTGCAACAGGGAAGGTCTCTTGTGCTTGTGACATTTCACTTACTTCTATCGTTGCAGCCCTCTCAGCCATTCTGATTAATTCCGAAAACTTTCTACGGGTATGCATATGCCCGTTCAGCGTCACTTGAAGGAGACCCCGCGCGTTTTTGTGGGATCTCGCCCGCGAATTCCCGGAACTTTCGGTCCACATCAAAGCCTTTATCTTAGACGCCAGATCCGGATAGTCAGTAAGGTCAATACTGCCTGTTATCTCATCGATAAGACGAAAATTATTTACCGTATTGTTATATAATACAACAGGGTGGATACGTTCACTATATCCGAATTTTTCAATAATGTATTTGATCTCTTCAAATTTTTGGTGGATCGCTATCCTCTCCGAGGCCTCCAAAGCTAATTGTTTTGATGCTTCCTTTTTCTCTAATATAGCGATATCGACGGCCTCGGATTGTCGCCTTTTAATTTCGCTTTTTACAGCAAGTTGCGCCAATTGGTCCAAGTCTGGTTTGTCATCTTGCTTATAGATGAAAAAAGTAAGAATCTTGCCGGCTGCTTTCAGTTTTTCAGCAAAGGGCATGTGTTTTTCCTTGTAGTTTTCTTCGATTGCAAAACAGGTATACCCTACCATCCCAAGCGGGGAGGTCTTAAGGACCTTTAGGCCGATCATGTTTTTCCCTTGCAGATCATTTTGTGGCAGGCGATTTTGGGGGAAAAAAAGTCCTTCGAAGAGATCTCGTACGTTAACCGGGAGTCGATTCACCTTTGAGGTTACAGTTTCTTTTTTTAAGAATGTAGAGTTTCCATTAGATATAGTGAGTACCAGATCATCTAAGGTAAATTTTGTTTCTTCGAGCGGATCATCTTGTGGTATCTTTTTCGGATAAATATTGAAATCTTTTCCTAATTCCAGAGAAAAATCGTTAAGCTCTTCAGTTAATCTTGTTAAAGCCAGGTCGATCTGAAGCTGTGATTTATCCGGAACGACATGTACCACCCTTAAATATATGTGGCCCCCCACACTTACTGTAGTCAAATAGAATGGAATACCCCTTTCTTCCAAGGCATCAAGATATGGCGCGAGCTGCTCCTCTTTTGACGGCAACTGATCAAGCCGAAAAGAGCCGATTAGGATGTTATGTTTTTTCTTTGGCACTAACTGCCAGTTATCTCGAGCATTATAAATATTCCAAGAACCCTTCCCTATCTTTTTTTGTAGCCGCATTTTGTTCTTCTCGACATATGCGCGTGCTTTTCGTGGGTTTCTAAAAACAAGATCCGATGATTCAAAGCTCTTAAGAAAAACACGGAAGGGAGCCGGGTCAATTTCCCTCCCGCTACTACCGCCCGTAATTTTACGAGAATAGCCCAATATGACTTCAATACTTTGTCTCTCTAACTTCCGGCAAAATTTATCGGCTTCAGGGAGACTGGAAAATTTTCTTATCAAGATCAAAAATCGTCTTTTTTTCTCTTTAGCTCCCGCGATCTCTATCTTATCATATTTGTTTAAATGGACTACATCCGGCTTTTTAACGGGTAACGGCTTTGTAAACCTATACGCCCAAGGCTCTACCTCTATTGTCATACCGTATAGCCTAAGGGCTTTTTGTTTTAATAGGTTGCCAATTTCAAGCTCCCTTTCTTCCAGGACAGCTCGCCCTTTTTGGTCCGTAACAACAATGCTGCGGAAATATTTTTTCCCTTTGGATGTTACCGGCATGCGCGTTATATTGAGAACTTGTATTGTTGGATATCTTGTCAGAATCTCAGAAAGTTCACGATTAAGCAGACTTACCTGTTCGGGGTCGGCGAGAGAAAAAAAGCTGGTAGCATAATTTGTGCTCTCATGGGGAATTGCGGCCAGAGCAATGCTCGATTTGATAAAGGGACTCAATATTATTAAGACCGCGCAAAGGAGTTGCGGTAAAATGCATATTTTAGTTTTGGAGTCCATCGTTATTAATTTAACCGAATAATACCTATAATGTCAAACTTGATTGAGAGATATCAGCGCTTCCGAAGGCCCTTACCTCCCTGGCTCCAATCCTGAGTGACGCCAGACAGTTACTATAGTTGGGCTGAAGGCGGGGATTTAACGGCTATGGAGAGACGGAGAATCTTGCCTACAACGTAGGCGGCGTGTCTTACAACCTTGCCTTTGCCCGCGATCGGGTGGGGAGGATTTTGACCAGGACAGAAATTATCGATGGCGAGACGATCAATTGGGAGTATGTGTATGACAATCTGGGACGGTTGCTTACGGTTGCGCGGGATGGTGCGGTTATAGAAGAATACCAGTATGATGCTAATGGAAACAGGGAATATGAACGGAATGACCCCAGAGGCATTACTGGAAGAACAAGCACGTACGATATCGAAGATCATCTTCTTACAGTAGAAAACGATACCTATCAGTATGATGTGGATGGGTTCCTGACATCAAAGTCTACATCAGAAGGAGTTACGACTTACACTTATGCTTCCACAGGCGAACTGAAGAAAGTCGTACTTCCTGATGGAAGAACTATGGAATATCTCCATGATCCATTGGGGAGAAGAATTGCAAAGAAAGTCAACGGCGTTATTGCTGAAAAGTATCTCTGGCAGGGGCTCACAAGGCTCCTTGCAGTATACGACGGAAGCGATAACCTCGTCATGCGTTTCAGCTATGCCGATAGCCGAGTACCTGCAACCATGGAGATGGGCGTACTATCTCATCCCCGACCAGGTCGGTTCCATCCGATTGGTCGTGGATGCCTCTGGAAACATTATAAAAAAGATTGACTATGATAGTTTTGGGAATATACTTAATGATAGCAACCCAGCGTTTACTATTCCATTTGGATTTGCGGGCGGGCTGCACGATAGAGATACCGGGCTGGTCAGATTCGGGTTCCGCGACTATGACCCAGAGACCGGCAGATGGACGGCAAAGGACCCGATAGGATTTGCCGGCGGGGATGTTAATCTGTATGGGTATTGTGTCGGAGATCCGGTAAATTGGGTGGATCCATTTGGATTTTCTGCTGTAGGAGATATACTACAGGGAATCGCCACTGCTATCACCGAAGGAGCAAAAGGAGGTTTATATTCCGTAGGACAAGCTACTAAGGATATAACTCAATTGGCGATCCATGGAGATCCTTTTGCTAAAACAGCTCTGGGATTAGCTGCTGCGTGTGAGGTCATTCCGCTTGTTGCTGCAGTGGGATACTACGCATATCCCGTTTACCTTCAAAATGCACCACTTGTAAACAGTTTGCTTATGGGGCCGATCAAAGGGAACCCGCCCATCACAGTTACAGTAAGAGAGGCTCGGCGGATGATTTCCGGAGGCTCCGACAGCAGGCAATGATGCTTTTATGAAAAAGTTACTCCTGACTATAATTTGGACGGACTTGATCAGAATATGACAAAGAAGCACTTCTTATGGCTCTTAATGGGAATTCTAGTTTGGGGATCATTTCCTGCTATTACAGCTGCGTTCTTGTTCAACATTTCAAGCAGGGAAGTAGTTAACATAGTAATTAAATTTGTACTCTTCACAGGCGTTCTGACCCTTATTGTGCAATATTATGTTGGTGGGTTTTATCCTGGAAGCCCAAGAAAATGGTTCTTTGTACCATTACTCTCGTGGCTAATTATCATTATTTGGGGGACAATAGAGATAACATTGTTGGGAGAATGGGACTTGTGGAGAGAGATGCGGGGCATAGTTGAATAACTTTCAAGCTTTTTTAACCGCTTTTCCTCGGTTTTGGACGGGACGGGCGGCTGGGGGATAAGGCATCTGGCTGTTTGATAATCAGCTATATTATGTAAGAAGCTGCAAAAGCCGTGACTGATCCCGCCACAAAACTTGGCGGATGGCGCGGCTTTTTTGCATGCTGATTACAGGCTAGGACGTTAGGGGACGTTCTTCATTTTATAAGTTGCCTGCCAATGCCGTTTGTGATATAAAATGCATATGCCAAGGAAATCCAGGATAGATGCTCCTGGCGCCCTCCACCACATTATTGCCAGGGGCATTGAAAAAAATAAAATCTTTAAGGATGATTTCGACCGAAACAACTTCCTATACAGGTTGGACAGAATCCTGAAAGAAACCGGAACAGTCTGCTATGCATGGGCGCTGATTCCGAACCATTTCCATTTCCTTTTGAAAACCGGCACGGCCCCTATTGCCACGGTCATGAGACGGCTTTTGACCGGCTATGCGATTTCATATAATCGAAGGCACCGTCGTCACGGTCACCTTTTTCAAAACCGTTACAAATCCATCCTCTGTCAGGAAAATTCCTATTTGCTTGAACTGGTTCGCTATATTCATCTGAATCCGCTGCGTGCAGGGATTGTTGAGGATCTAAAGGCGCTTGATAAATTTCCTTTTGCCGGCCACAGTGTGGTTATGGGAAAAAGGAAGAACAACTGGCAGGATGTGAATGGTGTCCTCCGGTTATTCGATACAAAAACTTCTCTTGCCCGCCGGCGATATCGATCTTATGTCCAAAAAGGAATCGCTCAGGGGAAAAGAACTGATCTGACCGGTGGAGGTTTGATACGCAGCGTAGGCGGATGGTCAAACGTAAAAGCGATGCAAAAGGCAAAAGTTTATCAAAAAGGCGATGAACGGATTCTGGGAGATGGCGATTTTGTCGATCAAGTCCTCAAGGCTGCCCAGGAGGAACTGGATACAAAATATTCTCTTCAGGCTAAGGGATTTGATCTTGACAGAGTTGTCCAGCGAATTTCTCATCTACTTGGAATTAAACCCGAAGAAGTGTGGGCAAAAGGGAAATATCCCCTTACGGTTCGGGCAAGGAGTTTGCTGTGCTATTGGGCCGTCAGGGAACTTGGAATGCGCATGGCGGAACTCTCACGCAAACTGCGATTATCTCAACCTGCCATAAGCTTATCTGTTAAACGTGGTGAAGAAATCGCAAAACAGAATCAATACTCACTGCTTGACGATCACAAACTTATAAACTAAAGAACGTCCCCAATACGGCATTCACCGTTGAAGTAATATGTGGAGTAAAACTGATTGAGCCAAAACCTGCTCATCCTGCTGTGCCTGAACTACCCGGCAGTGGTGGCGGTGGGGTTGGTCGCGGATGATAGGACTATGAATAACGCGAAAGAAGCAACTCATGGGCCGTTATGGGCATTTATATTTTCATTACTGTTCCCCGGGTTAGGCCAGTTTTATAATAATGAAATGGCTAAAGCTCTCGTTTTCTTTGGTTCCTTTATGGTCTTGTCTTACGTTTTTCTGCCTGTAGGGATTCTTATAACCCTTGGTGCTGCAATAGACGCCTATAGAAAAGCTAACACATTGAAGAAAAGGGGCTTTCGTAGTGAGCGATTTGTTATTGCGGTAATTGTTTTAGTGGTAATATTCTTTGTCGCGGGTTTTATTGGCTTCTTTGCCCCGGCGGTGTTCAATATTGGTAGCGCTGGATAATAACGATAGAGAGCTGTCCTGGAGCGAAGGGGCAACAAGGATCCAAGGGGACGGGGATAATTATAAATTTCTCTTGAAAATACGGATTAGAGGCTGCTGAAGGTTATCCACTTTAACAGCCTTTTTCTTTTTTAGGACGCCCCTGGGGGCAAAAAAGGAGACATCCTTTGGTCGTTATCCCTTAAAGGATGTGTCGAAAATCTCTTTATTAATTTACTTAGTTAACCGAATAGTACATGTAAAGTCAAATTTGATGTACCTGTAAAAAGTCCTTTTTACAGGTGATTGCGAATTTAGGAATTTAGGAATTG
>JAUWMN010000053.1 GCA_030613165.1 Desulfobacterales bacterium | reverse complement strand
AAACAGAGGGCAACTTTTTAATGACGAATAATGATTGATGAATAACCAATTACGAATGACAAATGACGATAAGGGCGAGAAATGATTATCCATAACAGCAGGGAGTTAAAGGAGCGCTACGATGAACTGAAAGCCGGGGATGTTTTTTTAGGGGTTCTCAGCTACAAGGGTTTGAGGGATCGGGTCCTCATAGACCTTTTGGAGAGAGGGGTTCAATTATTTCCGTCTGCCTTAGCACAAACACTAAGCTCCTCAAAGGTTGCTCAGGCATTAGCTTTACGTAAATGGATGCTTCCACATACACTTGTCATAACCCGCAGGCTCAGCCTGATGCATGCTATAAGCTACTTTAACCGCCACCGGATTGAACGGGTCGTGACCAAAGAAGACCGCCTCGATTGTGGGTATGGGATCCATTATTGGAACAACATTGAGGAGGTCTATAATCATGCAGCATTTCAATCGTCGGCATATCCCTTTGTGGTACAACCGTTTATCGAACGCTATACGGATATTCGAATAGTTATTGTAGGAGATTATATAGAAGCTTACACACGTGAGAACCAGTATAATTTCAGGAACAATATATCTGCCGGCGGCTCAAGCAGGCCTTATAGTTTAAACAATAGTCAGTTGGCCCTTTGCCGAGAGGTAATGGAACGAGGGAAGTTTCCGTTTGCGCATATTGATTTGTTAATTACCCCGGATGGAAATTATCTTTCTGAGATTGCGCTGGACGGTGGCCTAAAAGGGGCCAAGACAGACCGTGATACACTTTGTGGGCTAAAGGAAGAGCTTCTCACTTCCCGATACAGAACCTGCTGAAGATTTCATCCAATATATCTTCATTAGTCGTCTCTCCCGTAATTTCTCCCAGGGCATCCAAACCTTCTTGAAGTTCTATGGCTATCAGAGCCGGGGAATCCTTTTTGCTTATAAGCTTCAGGGCGGCCTTTGATGCCGACAGCGCCCTTTCGAGAGTATGCTTGTGGCGTAAGTTGGGAGCAATGGAAGGAGATACCATTGCTTTAGAACCGACAATTTTTTCGTAAATGACTTCGAGAAGTTGTGCAATTCCGGTATCGAATTTTGCCGATATTTTCAGAATATGTTCTCCAGGGAAGTGCTGCGAAATTTCTCCCGGGGGGAATGCGGGCGGGAGGTCCGTTTTATTCGCCACTATAATCTTTTCCCTCTCTTTTATTTCATTAAATATACTAAGGTCTTCTGTTGTTAATGATTCGCTGGTATCTATCATAAACAGAACAAGGTCAGCGCTGTCCAGACGTTCTTTCGTAAATCTTATTCCCATGGTCTCTACTGTATCGGTTGTTTGACGCAGACCGGCAGTGTCGATTATTTTTATCGGAATCCCTTTTATTGTTAATCCTTCTTCGATGATATCACGGGTGGTCCCGGGGATATGCGTGACAATGGCGCGTTCCCTTTTTAGAAGTCTATTGAGGAGGCTTGATTTCCCGACATTGGGGCGCCCAATGATAATAATGTCTAATCCCTCTCGGTAAAGCTGTGCTGTTTCATAATTTTCCAACAGATCATTTAAAGGGAATATTACAGACTCGGTTATTGCAGCCGCTGCATTCACCTCGTCTTCTTCTTCCATCTCTTCCGGAAAGTCTATCATTGCCTCAATGCGGGCGAGGGTTTCGATAAGGGCTTTTCTTATGCTCTGAACAAGGTCGAACAGGTCGCCTTTTAACTGTTGCGCTGCCAGGCGAAGTCCCTTGTCGCTCTTGGATGTAATAAGGTCTATAACAGCTTCTGCCTGAGTTAGATCGATACGGCCGTTTAAAAAGGCGCGCTTGGTAAATTCACCTGGTTCAGCCGGCCTAATGCCCTGCTTTAATACCAATTCCATAATGGCGTTGATGGCTGCCATGCTGCTGTGGGTATGGATCTCAACTATGTCTTCACGTGTATAGGTAGATGGCGCCCGCATGACTACTAAAAGTACCTCGTCTAAGGTGTGGCCGGTATCCGGGCTTACGATGAAGCCATGGTAGAGGTGGTGTGAACTAAACCGAGGAGCAGGTTTTGATGGGCGGAAGATTTGTGGGGGCACCGTACAGGCCTTTGGGCCGCTGATCTTGATGATCCCGATTCCGCCCAGACCCGGAGGAGTGGCAATGGCGGCGATAGTATCTTCATTTATCATTTATCATTTATCATTTATCATCTGTCATTTTAAGATCTTACTACAGCGGCATTTTCTGAATAATGCCTCTAATGATCAATGACAGATGATAAATGCCAGATGCCCAATTTCAATGGGCCGTTTCTCGTGTCGAGTTTGCCCCACGAGCCGGTCGACTGTTTTTTTGGGGAACTATGATCATTTTCTTGAAAAGACCTGGTCCCCGGCTTTTTGACGTCACCTCACGAACAGGTTGAAGAGCGATATGAACAATTCTGCGGTCATATGCATTCATTGGTCTTATGGTGGCAGGTTTGCCGGAACGTTTGACCTTTTCTGCGAGTCGTAGCGCCAATTGTGTCAAAGAAGTCTTTCTACGGTCCCTATAATTTTCAATGTCTACAATTACAAGAAGATGTCCGGAATATTTTTTATTAACAATTTTTTGAATGATGTATTGAAATGCATCGATTGTTTGACCGTGTTTCCCTATTAAGAGGGCCGAGTCGGTTGACTCTATCGTAAGTATCAAACTCTTATCCCTAACCTCTGAGGTTACAACAGATCCGTCAACCGTTCTATTAAGGATATCCGCAAGGGACTGCTTCGCAAATGTTGCGATTTCTTCTAATAGCCGGCCAGAAGGCAGCTCTGTGCTGAGCTCTTCCAGAGACTCTTCCGCCGGCAATTTTTCTTCTGGTTCTGTCTCCTTTTCTATTTGCTTTGATTCCACTTGAACCCGAATTTTTGCCTTTTTGATTCCTACCAGACCAAAAATTCCTGTAGATCCGTATGAAAGGACTTCGACATGTAGCTCTTCTTTTGGAATGCCAAGCGTGTCAGAGGCGCTCTGAATGGCGTCTTCCACAGTCTTTCCTTCAAATTCATGTACAGATGACATAATTCCCTCCAAGTTTAGGCCGTCTTTTTGATGACGTAGTATTGCTGGGCAATAGAGAGTATGTTGTTGACCAGCCAATATAATACAAGTCCGGCCGGAAAATTGATGAAGATAAAAGTAAATACAATGGGCATAGCCATCATAATTTTTGCCTGTGCCGGATCCCCGGGAGGTGGAGACATCTTCTGTTGAAGGAACATGGATGCTCCCATTATGACGGTAAGAACCGGTATGCCGTATGGAGGGTCCATAAATGGAATGCTGAAACCGAAATTAAATAGACGGTCCGGCGCCGCAAGATCATTAATCCAGCCGAAAAAGGGCGCGTGTCTGAGTTCAATTGATTGATACAACATCTTGTAAAAGGCGAAAAAAACAGGAATCTGGAGAAGCATCGGGAGACATCCCCCCAACGGATTGATATTGTAAGCTTTGTAGAGATTCATAAGCTCCTTGTTCATTGTCTGCTTGTCGCCTTTATACTTTTGCCGCAGTTCCGTCATCTTTGGTTGGAGCTTCTTCATATCACTCATTGACTTATAACTTTTGTTGCTGAGCGGCCAGAATGCGCCCTTGATGAGGATGGTCAGGATAATAATGACAATCCCGTAATTGTGAATATATCCGTACAAAAAATTAAGTACATGGAGGAGCGGTTTGGCAAGTATATCAAACCACCCGAAATCTATCGCCTTTGAGAGTTTTTTATCAATACTTGACAAGATGTCGAGGCTTTTTGGGCCTATATAGATATGATAACGATAAGAGCGTTCTGTTTGGGGAGGGATCGTGCCTGTTGGATCAATGTGCACGGCCTTCAAGAGCTGCTCGGCCCCCTGTTTTATCTGGACGCTTGAGTCCTTCTTCTCCTCCTCAGGCATAACAGCGGTTATAAAATAACGATCTCCGAGAGCGAACCAGTCTATCCTGCCGGAGTAGAGGTCTTTTTTGGAAATATCTTTTTCAGAGAGCTCCTTAAGTTTATTGTCAACAAGGATTGAGGGACCGGAAAAAATATAACGCGATTCTGAGGTGTTCACCTGGCGGTATATAACCGCAAGGGTTAGATTGTCCTTCAATGCCCTGGGAAACGGGTTGCTGACCTTGATTTCAAGGTCAAAGAGATAGCTGTCAGGATAAAATGTATAGGTCTTGATTATGCGATATCCTTGAGAAGATTCCCAAGAAAAGGAAAGGGTTTTCTGTTTATATGAGGCATCAATGGCGCTTCGTTCTGTGTCTGCATGAAAGACCGCGTCATCAAGCCCCTGAATTTTATGATTTACAAAACCTATTGCTAAGCTGCGTTCCTCTGGAGATTGCGCAGATATCAACAGCTTCATTGGAGAATCCGGTTGGATGGTTTCACGATATTTGTTTAGTTTGAAATCTGTCAACGTGGCCCCTTCTTCCGTGAAAGAGGCGGTATAAAATGGGGTGGAAACGGTTATTGTTCTACCTTTTATTGCCAGCCTTGCCTCAGGTTTTTTTGTGGTGGCAGTGGTCTCGAAAAGAGGTTGAACATTTTTGTCCTGTACCACGGTCTCTTCTTGTGTCTGTTCTACCTGCTGCTTTTTTGAGATCTCCGGTGGTCTGCCAAAAAAGACTTGATACACAAAAAAAACAAGAAAAGTGAGAACAATCGCTAATAACATCCTTAAGTTTGAGTCCATAGAAATACTCCTTAAATAAACTTAGCTTCACTTCGTTCCGCAAGTCGTCAAATTGTTCCAATAATAAACTGATATGATACTGAAAAAATGGAAAATCCTATGCTATCAAGTTACCTGACCGGATCATAACCGCCTGGATGGAACGGATGGCATTTCAAGATTCTAAGAATCGCCATAAACGATCCTTTCAGAATGCCGTAGCGTTCGATTGCCTGATGAGCATATTCCGAGCAAGTGGGGACAAAACGACATGCAGGGATAAAAAGGGGGGAGAGACAGTATTGATATATCCTAATAAGAAATAGAAGAGACGACCTTAAAAATTGTCTGAAGTTCATGTAACATCTCTTGTGAACGTAATCGTGATGAGCCCTTTCTTACTATTACCACAAGGTCAAGAGTGTGATCCTTAAAAAGCTTTTTGCTTAAGCGAAATGCCTCACGTATCCGACGTTTAAGATAATTCCTGTAAACAGCAGACCCTACTCTTTTGCTGACGCTAATCCCTATGCGCGTGACATTGAAATTGTTTTTTCTTGTCAGAACGATAAAATGATACGAGTTGGACTTACGACCTGTTCGATATACGGTCTGAAAATCAGAACCCTTTCGTATCCTTTCGGATCTGGTTAACGTGAAAATTCCCAAAATATCACGTGCGGATTTAAGCCGTTTTAAATAGCAATTTTTTCTTCTCCGCCCCGGAGATCGAATTCAGTCCTACGCCTGCGAATCAACATTGCAGCCTTGAATAAAAAGATATTGCCGCTTAAACGGTTAGCCGTTTCCTCCCTTTAGCCCTACGCCGTTTTAATATGTTTCGTCCCGCCGTTGTATGCATCCTTGAAAGAAAACCATGCGTTCGAGCCCTCTTAATTTTACTCGGTTGATATGTTCTTTTCATTTGTACTATCCTTTTTAAGCGCTGGAAAAAATCCTAACGCGAGTACTTTTTTTGTAATCTTTATTACTAAACAGACGATACAGTAAAGTAGATTTATAAAACATATTGACCTGTTAATGTCAAGCGTTCATTTTAATTGTTCGATTGTGCCTCGAAGTTAACGTATACCATGTCTTCGGCAAGATTGGGGGTATTTTCTCTTGAATTTGTTTGATGCGTCTGTTACTTAAATAGTTTGAAATATAATATTTTGCAAAGGTCTCAAAAAGAGGGTGTTATGTTTAACAAGTTATTAGGGCTATTTTCTACAGATCTTGCTATCGATCTCGGAACAGCAAACACACTGGTTTATGTGAAAGGGAGGGGGATCGTTCTGCGAGAACCTTCTGTTGTAGCGGTAAAGACAAACGCCGGGCGAGGGAAAAAGGTCGTAGCTGTCGGGAGAGAGGCTAAAATGATGTTGGGACGTACCCCTGGCAACATCGTTGCTATTCGTCCCATGAAAGACGGTGTTATCGCTGATTTTGAAGTTACTGAAGCAATGCTGCGCCATTTTATCCGACAAGTTCACGACCGGAAGAAGCTGATACGCCCCAGGATTATCGTTTGCGTTCCTTCCGGGATTACCCAGGTTGAAAGACGAGCTGTTCGAGAGTCAGCGGAATCTGCCGGAGCCCGCGAGGTGTTTTTGATAGAAGAACCCATGGCCGCGCCTATTGGGGCCGGCCTGCCTATTACTGAACCCACCTGCAATATGGTTGTAGACATAGGTGGGGGGACCACAGAGGTGGCCGTAATATCGCTTGCAGGAATTGTGTACAGCCGGTCAATTCGTGTGGGCGGGGATAAGATGGACGAATCGATCATCCAATATATCAAAAGAAAGTATAATCTTTTGATCGGTGAAAGAACAGCGGAGATTATAAAAACAACCATAGGAAACGCTTATCCGAATCCAAATCCTGATGATGTTGAAATTATCGAAGTAAAAGGTAGAGACCTGGTGTCGGGTATTCCTAAGATTCTTGCGATTGATTCAGAAGAGATACGCGTTGCTATTTCCGAGCAGATTGATGCGATTGTGGCAACGGTAAAAATAGCTCTGGAGCAAACCCCGCCTGAACTTGCAGCCGATGTTGTGGACAAAGGGATTATAATGAGCGGAGGAGGAGCATTGTTGAAAAATCTGGACAAGTTGCTGCGCGAGGAAACGTCATTGCCCATAACAGTGACCGAAGATCCTCTGTCAACGGTGGTGCTTGGGTCTGGAAAGGCCCTGGACAACCTGGAGATTTTAAAGGAGGTCGCAATTTGAGAAGACGCTTGGTAATATTTCGGATTTAGGTTACTGATTGGGCCCACCATAAAGAATCAGAGACCTTTGTAAAAATGTCACGTTTCGCAAAGGTCTCAATCACTCCCCGTGAAGCGTATCGTGTTATGTTTTCTAAAAAAACTTTAATAATCATTACAACGATCGCGCTGGTTTTGATCAATATTGTTATCATATCTATCGGTGCGCGGTCTCAAAGCGAGTTCGGCTTTTTTCAAAGAGTTGCCATAGAAGTCCTTGCGCCATGTCAGCGTAGTGTAACATCGATTTTTCAATATATTTATGGGACCTGGTCCCGTTATTTTGGTCTGATTTTAGTCGAGGAGAAAAACAGACAGCTTCGTGCCGCAATACGATCTCTAAAAGACGAGGTCAATTCCCTAAAAGAATCGGAAATTGCCAACAGACGGCTAAGAGCGCTATTGGACTTTAAGTCGGTTGTCTCCGATGAAACAATCCCCGCTGAGGTAATAGGAAAAGAACCCTCAAAATGGTTCAAGACCTTCATAATCAACAAAGGAACGGCAGACGGTATACGAAGGGGGATGCCCGTGGTGGCGCCCGATGGGATCGTTGGACAGGTGATCAATGTCTCGTATCATTATTCAAAGGTGCTTTTAATTATTGATCAAAACAGCGCTGTCGATGCCTTGGTACAGCGGACCAGGTCGCGAGGGATAGTTGAAGGAGGGGGGAGAGGGGCTTGCCGATTTGAATATGTATTGAGAAAAGCGGATGTCCGAGAGGGTGATGTTGTGATATCATCCGGGCTTGGGGGGGTATTCCCCAAAGGGCTCAGGGTCGGTTATGTTTCAGATATTGTCAAAAGCCATGCCGGAATTTTTCAGGGGGTAGTATTACAGCCTTATGTTGATTTTGCCAAGTTGGAAGAAGTGTTTGTTGTGTTTAGAAAACAGATGTTTTTTGGGGATGAGGAGGAGAGCGGGTGAAAGATTTTTTTCTCTTTCTGGTACTCGGAATCGCGTTCCTTATCTTAGAGTCAACCGTGTTGGCTACGCCTGCTCTTCAAGGGCTTAGATATGATCTCTTAATACCTCTTATCATTTTTGTGGCTCTCTCACACCCACTACCGCTTCGGCTCTCCCTATGTAACGGGTTTGGTTTTTTTATGGACGTTTTTTCAGGGGGGGTAGTTGGATTTTTTTTGTCTATCTATTTT
>JAUWMN010000223.1 GCA_030613165.1 Desulfobacterales bacterium | reverse complement strand
AACTTAGGATTAAAAAACATGGCATAGAGGTTGCTTTGTTGCATAATTGTCATGTGAAATAAGACGGCTTAATGAAAAGTTTTTAAATAAAAACCGTGAAAAGGGAGTTTGTATGGATTTAGCAACCGTTTTGGGAATTGTTTCCGCATTCGGTCTTGTGGTCATAGCTATCTTCATGGGGGGTGGACTCGGCCTCTTTATTAATGCCCCTTCAATGATGATCGTGCTTGGCGGTACCATGGGCACCACGTTAATCAACTATCCTTTACAAGATGTCCTCGGCGTTGTTCGCGTTGTAAAAAACGTGTTTTTTAAGAAGAGAGAGTCAGTCCGGGGCATGATCAAACAATTTATTGATTTTGCGACAAAAGCGAGACGTGAAGGGATATTGGCCTTGGAGTCGGAACTAAAAACTATTGATGAAAAATTTCTGAAAAAGGGGGTTCAACTTTCCATAGACGGGCTCGAACCGGATTCCATAAGAGACCTGCTCGAAACAGAAATTGAATTTGTTCAGAGCAGACACCAGCTCGGCGCTGAAATTTTTACCACTATGGGGACCTTTGCGCCCGCCCTTGGAATGATCGGAACCCTGATAGGATTAGTACAGATGCTTCAATCAATGGATGATCCGAGTACGATTGGACCTTCCATGGCAGTAGCGCTCTTGACCACATTTTATGGTTCAGTAATGGCCAACCTGCTCTGTATGCCGATAGCGGGAAAATTAAAAACCCGGAGCAGAGAAGAAGTTCTAATAAAAGAGATGATGATCGAAGGAATACTCGCGATAGCAAGAGGTGACAATCCACGAATCGTGGAACAAAAACTACAAGCTTTTATTCCACCAAATATGAGAGAATCATTCTTTAAATAATATGGGACGCAGAAAGAAAAAAACGAGCGATGAAGAACAGCCTTCGGGTTTGATCCGGATTATGACTGTGTCACTTTTCATAATTCTCCTGGCCTTTTTTATTTTGCTCAACGCCATGGCAGTGATTGATGAAAGCAAAAAGATGAAAGCGTTTGGGTCCTTACTTGGGAGTTTTGGAATCCTTCCGGGCGGTGTTTCCGTGTTCAAAGGAAAAGGAAAGGATGTGGCTCTGCCTAAGGCCCCCATGCAAACGAAACAATTAGACTTCCAAATGTTAGTATCATTGCCTACTCAGGATACTATCGACATGGTCGCTGTCAAGTCGGATGATAAGCAAGATGTTGTTACAATACAAGAGGAATTACTTTTTAACAGAGGAGAGTTGAAAATAAAGAGATCCGCCTTTCCGTTTTTAGATGGACTTTGTCACATTATCAATAGAGACAATAGCAATGTAGAGATAGCCGGGCATACAGACGATGGATTGGAACAAGACGAAGAAACAGGTTGGGAGCTTACCGGCCTTCAAGCCATTGCCGTGGCCAGGTATTTTATAGCAAAAGGGGATGTAGACCCCAAAACTATTACAGCTTATGGTTGCAGCGCGTATAAGCCAACTGTCACAAACGTAACAGAAGAGACCAGAAAGCAAAACAGAAGAGTGGAGATCATTATAAGTCCCAATGCGTGGCGGCATATAAGCCGTGTTTATAAAAACAGACCGAAGCGGTTTTTTACATTCAAAAAATTTGTGTTTGATCTCGCTGACTGATGGTGAAGATTGTCCGTAGATAGCTTATGGCAAGAAATAAAAAGAGAAATGAAGCGCCTGATATGGATCCGAACGCCTGGATGGTGACATTTGGCGATCTCCTTATGCTGCTGTTAACATTTTTTGTACTGCTCCTTTCAATGTCGTCCATGGATGACCTTGCTCTAAAAAGGATGTTTAGTGTTTTATCAGGAGCAATTGGACCGCTTGAGCTTGTGAATGAACAAGATGTACACGCTTTCAAAGATATTATCCACACCGGGGCTCTAAGCACAGATATGTTGCTTAATGATGGAAACAAACTCAAAAGTATGCTGTCTCAATCGAAAGATTTCGGAGTAGGGACAGCGCTGGAAAAAGCGGGAATGAACTTTAATATTTATAATGATTCGCGAGGAGTCGTCCTGTCATTTAAGACAAATATATTGTTTGACTCAGGGAAAGCGGATATCAAACCTGGAATATTGCCGATTCTTAAACGGATTGGAGAAATTATAGAGACGACGAGCAATGATATTCTTATTATCGGACATACCGATAATGTGCCTATACATAATGATAAGTATCGCTCCAATTGGGAACTTTCGTTCTTTCGTGGTTTGAGTCTTTCAAATCATTTTATACAAGAAAGCAAAATTCCGGCAGAACGATTTTGTGTAGGGGGCGCTGGCGACTCACGGCCACGATATCCGAATACCACAGAGGACAACAGAGAAAAAAACAGGCGCGTAGAAATTATATTTAGAAATTAAATAAGATGGAGGACAGTTTCATGGAAAAGGAAGCAAATGAAAAAACAACAGAGGCTTCGACCCCAACCCCGGCAAAAGCGACATTCCCCGCAAAGTGGATTATTGTAGGCCTTCTCGCTTTAATATTGATAGGGGGAGGCGTTTTTGTCGCGTTGCGGTATCTTCCAGCGAGCAATTCCTCTTCTAACACCGCGGCTAAAGCAGAGAAGTCGGAAAAAGAGGTAAAAGTAGGCGTGATGTACTCAATGGAGCCCTTTATAGTGAATTTGCTTGATAAAGGCGGGAAGCGGTATCTCAAGGTGAAAATGGAGTTAGAGGTTCCCGGCGAAAGGGTTACAGAGGAGTTGGTAAGACGGAAAGCACAATTGCGCGATACTGTATTACTACTTCTTACCAGCAAAAAGTTTGAGGATGTCAACCGCCTGGATGGTAAATTTCAGCTCAGGAATGAATTGATTTTTAGAATAAACCAGGTTCTTCAAACAGGGAAAGTTCAGGCGCTCTATTTTACAGAGTTCGTAGTACAGTAAAACAACGTGTAATTTTGAGGTCGACAGATGGGCAATATTTTATCACAAGAAGAAGTTGATAGCCTGCTGCAGGGAGTATCCGGAGGAGAAGTCGAGACCGAGACAGATCTACCTGTGGAAGATTCTGACGTAGTCAAGTACGATTTTGCCAGTCAGGATCGGACAGTTCGGGGGAGAATGCCCACCCTCGAAATGATTAATGAACGATTTGCCAGAAGCTTTAGGACAAGTCTTTCATCCGCTCTTCGCAAGGTAGTGGATGTAAATATCGCTTCGACGGATATAATTAAATTTGGAGAATTTAGTCGATCCCTTCCGGTTCCTACAAGCATTCATGTTTTTCGCATAGAACCACTACGCGGATATGGCATGTTCGTCATAGAGAGTAG
Organism: Desulfobacterales bacterium; assembly: GCA_030613165.1. GTDB lineage: Bacteria > Desulfobacterota > Desulfobacteria > Desulfobacterales. Next base: position 408 of record JAUWMN010000223.1, on the reverse strand, counting down.
GTTGGTTTACAGCCTGGTAGATTCGTTTTTAGGGGGGATAGGGACAAGCAATGTAAGGATAGAGGGACGAGATTTTACCCCTATAGAAAACAAGATGATCAAAAATGTCATCGTGATGTGTTTGCGTGATTATGAATCGGCGTGGGAACAGGTGCACAAGGTTAAAATGGCCTTTGTCCGTTCCGAGGTTAACCCGCAATTTGCCGCGATTGTTCCCCCAAATGATGTGGTAATAGTCATCAGGTTTGACATAGAGTTGGAACAGACATCCGGCAATATTGTGATGTGCATACCGTATTCAACTATTGAGCCTGTGCGGGCAAAGTTAAGCGCGGGATTCCAAAGTGATCAGCTGGAAGTAGATGTTGCCTGGAAGAGACGCCTGCAAAAACGGATCGAGGAAGCGAC
>JAUWMN010000110.1 GCA_030613165.1 Desulfobacterales bacterium | reverse complement strand
ACCGGAACATCTAACAATTCGGAAAGCTTTTTTTTATCTATCTTTATCTTGTTCTCCTGGGCGACATCGACCATATTTAAGACAAAGATGACCTTTGTGTCGAGTTCCCTGATCTGTGTGGCGAGGTAAAGATTTCGTTCTAAATTGGAGGCATCGATAATGACTACGACCACGTCGGGCTTTTCATCCAGGATAAAATCGCGGGCCACTATCTCTTCGATCGAGTATGCGGTAAGGCTGTAAGTGCCTGGCAGATCAACAATAGTAATATCGTATCCGTTCTGTTTTATGTGTCCCTGTTTTTTCTCTACGGTCACACCCGGCCAGTTTCCCACCTTCTGTCTCGTGCCGGTCAGATTATTAAAAATCGTGGTCTTGCCGGAGTTTGGATTGCCTGCAAGGGCCACTGTAAAGGTTTGCTTCGACATTATTTGCTCCCTACACTCACGAATACTTGTGCTGCCTCACATACACGGAGTGAGACATGATACCCTTTTAAAACCAATTCCATGGGGTCCTGTAAGGGGGCGTATTTTTCAACTGTAATTTCCGTGCCCTTTAAAAAACCCATTTCCATAAGCCGCCTGCGAAAGGCGCCGCCCCCTGTCACACGAACTATTGTTGCTTTCTGTCCTTCTGTTAGTTGGCTGAGTCTTACTTGCGGTTTTTCACCTTTTTGTCTTCCATTAGGGAGGACTATGATTTTTTGGGCAATACCTCTGCCCAGCGCCAGTCGGCTACAATTCAGAGCAAGAACGAGCGGACCGTGACCGGAGTTGGTAAGTATCTCAACCTCATCCCCGGAGCGAAGCCCAAGGGTAGCCAACCGGTTTTGCATACCGCTCCCTCCGGTAAACTCCTTTATTTGAACATGTTCTCCTACCTTGGCTGAGGCAAGTGAAAGCGATGCCTCGCGTGTGTTGATACAGTCAGAACAGAGGCCGTATATTTCCATCTTGTGCTGCAACATGTGGAAGCCGTGTTGTGCAGCTGTCTGGAGCTGCATTGCCTCTAACTGGTTGTTTTCGAATTCGATTATTTTTTGGCATTTTATGCATATAAGATGATCATGATGGTGCCCCAGATGCCGATGTTCGTATCTGGGCTCTTCCCCTTCAAATTTGTTCCTGCGCGCGAATCCGTAGCGGGTAAAAAGCTGCAAGGTGTCTCTGACAAAACTTGCTTCAAAATTATGCCCTTTTTCTTTAAGGAATTCTATAAACTCTGTGTCTGTAATATGTTTTTCAGTAGCAAGGAACATTGCAAGGATCTTTATACGATCCTCCGCGCGATCAATTCCTTCTTCCTTAAAAAGGGATTGAAGTTGTTCCAATTCCTGTTGGTGGATTCTGTTCATAGAAGCTCCTTGGTGTCCACATTATCTTGATCATTCATTTTGTTATTACACTCAGCACAATAACCGGTGAAGTCCAGCCGGTGGTCGAGGATGTTAAAATGATACTCCTTGGCAAGTCGGTCTACGATATTGTCCATTTCTTCCTCTACAAATTCAACAACCTTGCCGCAACAAATGCAGCGGAGATGGCAGTGGCGGCTATGTCCGTAGATCGGCTCATAATGGAGATGCCCATCCTCAAAGAAGGCCTCTTTTATCAAACCGCTTTCGATTAAGAGCGGGATGGCGCGATAAATCGACGCCTTTGCAATCTTGCTCTTTTGGTCTCTCATACGGAGAAAAAGTTCATCCACGTCAAAGTGGTCATGGACAGAGAAAATTTCCCTGATAATAGTTTCACGCTCCGGTGTGTTACGGAGCCCTTTTTCTTTGATATATGTTCTAAAGACTTCTAATGGAGATATCATAGCGATTCTTATTGCAATTAATTTACAATAACAATAACCTTTTTTGCTTCCTAATGTCAAGATGTTTTTGACATCTCCCTGAGAATCCTTTATCCTGAAATGGTAATTTTAGAGAATTATCCTTTATTTAATGAGGAGGTATTAATGAATCCTATAAAGGTGATGGTAAACGGGCTTCCGGGAAATATGGCTACAACGGTTGCCGAGCATGCCCTGCGTGACAGCAATTTTCAACTTGTTCCTTATTCTCTGACCGGCCCCGAGATTGTCGAGAGAGAGACTGTTGTCGGTTCGGTCTCGGTGCGGTTGATTCGCCCGGAAGAAAGAGAGGATGCAATAGCCAGGGTGCAAGAGGCTGAAGGCCCTCTGATAGCAGTCGATTATACTCACCCATCATCGGTCAATTCAAATGCGTCTTTTTATTGTGAAAAATCAATTCCGTTTGTTATGGGGACCACGGGAGGCGACAGAGAAAGATTGAACAAGGTGGTGGAAAAGTCACCCATACCGGCGGTAATCGCTCCGAACATGGCTAAACAGATTGTAGGATTTCAGGCCATGATGGAGTTTGCGGCAAAGGAATTTCCTGATCTCTTCAAGGGATATAGCCTTGCAATCAAGGAGAGTCATCAAAAAGGCAAGGCAGATACAAGCGGAACCGCCAAAGCAATGATAGGGTATTTCAACAGACTCGGAATTCCGTTTTCTAAAGACGAGATCCAAATGATAAGGGAGTCCGCGGTACAACAATCAGAATTGGGGGTTCCTAAAGAATATCTTACGGGTCATGGCTGGCATACGTATACACTAATATCCGAGGACGGGACCGTACGGTTTCAATTCGTACACAATGTAAACGGCCGGGATGTCTATGCCCTTGGCACATTAGATGCCATTCGGTATCTTGCCGCAAAAGTAGAAGAGGGTATAACCGGACGTGTGTTTACAATGATTGATGTTTTAGGACGCAAGTAAAAGTGATGATCTCGTAAAAAGTGACCAAGCACCCTTTTTCGTCATTCCCGCGAAGCTTGTCCTCGACCCGATCGGGGAGAGGGAACCCAGTAATATCAGATAGTTCTGGACTCCCGCCTGCGCGGGAGTGACAGAAGGTTGGACTTTTTACGAGATCATTAAAAATAACCTGCGCAATTTTGTCCAACTTATTTTTATTACATCTTTAAAGGGGATTTGACCATGCGAGATGTTATGGCCGTTATTATGGCTGGAGGCAGGGGAGAGCGTCTTGTTCCGCTAACCGAAGATCGCACAAAACCGGCGGTCCCTTTTGGGGGGTCTTACCGGATCATCGATATTGTGCTGAGCAATTGCATCAATTCAGCTATTTATAAGATTATGGTATTGCCGCAATACAAGGCCCAATCCCTTGTGGATCATCTCGAAGCCGGGTGGAACATCTTCAGTTGGGACCTCGGGCATTATCTCAAGATTGTCCCGCCCCAGATGCGTACGGGCAAGGATTGGTATAGAGGTACGGCCGATTCTGTCCGGCAAAACCTCTATTTGATTGAGCGGGACAAGAGTCAACATGTTTTAATCCTGTCCGGGGACCACATTTATAAAATGAACTATTCCCAATTTAAGAACTACCATATGGCAAAGGAAGGAACGCTTACTATCGCGGTAATCGAGGCCTTAAAATCCGAGGCGCATCGATTCGGAATTGTGGAAGTAGACGAGGATTTTAGGGTGGTCGGCTTTGAGGAAAAACCAACAGGAGAGCCCAAGACAATACCGGGAGATCCGGATCATGTTCTGGTCTCAATGGGAATCTATATGTTTGAAAAAGGGACCATGATTGAGGTGTTGAAAGAGACGGATAAAAACGATTTCGGCAAAGAGATCATACCGATGATGACGGATAAATACCCGGTTTATGCTTATCCCTACAAAAAGGAAAATCAAATCAAGGATTATGTGTATATCACTCTTGAAAACGGCGAACGCGTTAGAAAACTGGAAGAAAGGGTGCGAGATTCTTCTTATTGGAGAGATGTAGGGGACTTAGATGCCTACTGGAACGCCAACATGGATTTGACCGGGGTTGATCCCTTATTTAATCTTTACGGTGAAAACTGGCCGTTGCGAACATTTCAAAGCCAGTTTCCACCGGTAAAGACGGTTTTCAATGATAGAGAGAATAAACGAGTGGGGATGATTTTAGATTCTATTGTTTCTCACGGCTCTATCATCAGTGGCGGGAAAGTGGCGAACTCCATCCTTTTCTCCAATGTCCTTGTGAGGAGCTGGGCGGAAGTGAGAGAATCGGTCGTTATGTCGGATGTAACAATAGGGCGGCACTGTAAGATTATGAAGGCAATTATCGACAAGCGCAACAATATACCCCCATATACAGAAATAGGCTATAATCCCTCCAAGGACCGCGAGCGTTTTAAGGTTACGCCGAGGGGGATTACGGTGGTGAAGAAGGGGATGTTTAAGTAAAGACTGTTGCGAGTCACGAGTTACGCGTTGCGAGTTTGAAACCCGTGACCCGCAACGCGTAACCCGCAACCCATTGATTCATAACTCAAAACTACGTTGTATCTCACCCAACTTACCGAAAGGCTATCCCTTTTCTTGAAGACTTAGTTTTTTGAGGGCTGATTCAATGGCAGAGGCCTTTTCTTTTGCCATTTGTCGTTGAATAGGGGTCGCTGCGATCTGGTCGATTTCAACAAGATGCTTTTGTGCGGCGATCAAGTCTTCTGCTGTATTTCTGGCCAACGCCAGGTTTACTTTACCCATGAGAACCAGGAAGCGGAGTCCGTTCTTCCTTAAACTAACCGTCTCTTTTGTGCTATCAGTTAAGGCATACTTCCGCGCTTCTTCCAGGAGGGCATTGATCTCTTTAAGATCGGGCACTTCCTGACGGCTCAGCGCTTCATCCGCCTTGGCCAGGAAATGTTGGAACACGATATCATAGGCCTCGCCCTTGGTATACGTATCCTTAATAATTGTTTCGCCCTCTTCATCAGTAGGAAGCGTCAGGTCTGAGAACGTTCTTACAGGACCCATTCCCATAGGGGCAAAATATCCCCCCCACAATTCAACGGTATTACCTTTTTGTTTAAAAGCAAAGATGTTTGAATTGGTAAAGCTGGCGGTGAGAAGGACGAACAACAATAAGAGTATGGCGGCTCCGCCGTAAATCCAGATACTGTTTTCTGCCTTTTGTATACTTGGCATTGTTGCCTCCGGTTCTACAAATACAGGTTCTTGATGCGATTCCGGTTTTTCAATCGGTTCTTGCACCAGTTCCTTTTCAGGCTCTTCCGTCGTCTGGGTTACTGTTCCCTCTATAACATCCGCGACTTGAGCGGGGGTGGATGTGGGCTCTTTTTCTTCTATTTTAGGTGTTGCTTCAGGGACTTCTTGCGAGATTTTTACCTCTTTTGGCTTTTCGACCTTCTTCACGGTCTTGGGGGTAGTCTTTTCTGTCTTGGATTTTTTTGCCTTTGTGCTCGCTTTTGTTCCTTTCTTTGCAGGAGCGACACGGCTTTTGCCTTTTGAAGTAACCTCTTTTGATTTTTTCTTTGCTTTTTCCTTTTTTTCTTCTGTCCCTTTCAATAGATTATCTCGTCCCATAAAAATTTCCTTTCAATCGATTAGCCAGATATGGACAGGAACAATATAAAATTGAGGATGACTTGTAAAGAGATTTCTCAACTTCTTTCGATTACCTCCTGGGCCAAATTCATGTAATCGACAGCGCCGCGACTATGTTTATCATAAAAAATTACCGGCTTGTTGTAATAGGCGCTTTCCGCTACAGTTATATTATTCCGGATAATCGTGTTAAAAAGTTTTCTTGAGAATCGTTTGTCTTTTTTTAATTTTTCCAGAATACTATGTCCTACTCGTGTCCGTTTATCGTAAAAAGTAGCAATAACTCCTGTAATCTTTAACCCTGGGTTTATATGCTCGCGCACACTGTGAATTGTCTCAACAAGTGAGTCAAGAGCGGTATAAGCATATGGATGGGTCTGGCATGGCACAAATACTTCTCTGGCAAAGACAAGGACATTTACGGTAAGCAGTGAAAGACTGGGCGGCGTGTCCAGTATAATAAAATCATAGTTCTTCTTGATTGGATCGAGTCCCGTTTTTAGACGGTTTTCGCGGCCTGGTTCATCAACCAGTTCGATTTCCGCTCCGGAGAGATCGATATGGGATGGGATCAAGTCAAGCCCTTCCCATTGGGTAGACATGATACTCGACGACGCGGGGACGCCATCCTGGGAGCTTATGATGTCATAGACCGTGTGATCATCATCTTTTACTGTTATGCCTAACCCTCGGGTGGAATTGAACTGAGGATCCACGTCCACTATAAGGACCTTTTTCCCCAACTTTGAAAGAGACGCCCCCAGGTTGATTACCGTAACAGT
>JAUWMN010000127.1 GCA_030613165.1 Desulfobacterales bacterium | reverse complement strand
TCCTCCCCTTCGTGAGAACATGGCCTGCAATCGAGTTCGCGTGTCAATAAGTTAGCCAGTTGAATGACTTGCAATTCAAGAGGGACATTGCCTTTGTTTGATGTTGTTTCATGCTGTTTGGCGATAAATACATATCTGTCGGAAAATCCCCATTGCTTTAGGAGTGCGGCGCCGAAGGAAGTGTGCATCTTTTGGACAACCTCGTTGACCTCGGAAGTTTCAAATTCGATAGAAAGATTTTTATCCTTGAGTACCTTGCTTATAGCATGAATCAGCAGCCCCTTTCCGATATCATGTATGAGACCCATGGTAAAATACTCTTCTGAGTCCTGAAGGCGAAGCTGTCGAGCAAGAAAATGTGCAAGGTAGGCACAGGCAAGGCCATGTTTCCAACACTGGATCATAAGGACCTTATATCTTTTTTTATCGCACTTATATAAATTTTTATTAGCGATCAGGGTGGCCAGTTTAGACGTTTCCTTAAACCCAAGCCGCGACACGGCCTGCTCTACGGATTCGACTTTTTGTACTCTTCTATAGTAGGGACTGTTGGCCAGCGCGACCAGAGACGTTGATATCTTGACGTCCCCGCGAATAACAGATGCGGCATCTTCCATATTTGTGTTTGGATCGAGCAATACTTTTTGGATATGTTCCAAAACCTCAGGCAATACGGGAAGTGATAACTTTCCTTCCTTGAATGCTACTATGATGTCCTGTACGATAGTCTCTAAGGTCTGTTTTTGTTTTGTGTCGACTGTCGGTGTTTGATATTCTTTTCGAGTTTTTTGATCACGTTTCATGAGATCAACGAAGAGTTTGGCCAACATCGGATCAAACTGCCTGTCTGTTTGAAGCAAGATTTCCTCAATCGCCTGCTCTATCGTAAATGCCTTTCTATAGGGCCGCTTGGATGTCATCGCATCAAATGCTTCGGCCAAAGCGATGATACGGGCTCCCAGCGGTATTTTGTTGTCGGCAAGCCCGTCAGGATAGCCTGTTCCATCAAAGAATTCATGATGATGGCGGACGTATTGTAAGATATTTTGATTGAGGTTGAGTTGGTCTAATATGTGCTGGCCTGAGGCGGGATGGGCCCGAATCCTGTCAAAGTCTTTACGACTGAGTTTGTTTGTCTTGTCGAGGATAGGCTCACGAATAACAATATAGCCTACATCGTGAAGAAGCCCGGCTATGTATACTTCTTGTATCCGCTCTGACGGCAGTTTTATGGCAGTAGCCACGATGTTTGCATATCGAGCCACACGTGCACAGTGTCCCTGTAAGAACTGCCCTTTTTCCTCGATTAGGCTGACCACCTTATTAATGAACTCATGGTAGAGCTCTATTACCTGTATTTCTTCTTGATAACTCATTTTTCCCGACAGATGTTACAATGTTTTGTAATTACCCAGGTTGTTGGGTTCACGGTTCACGGTTCACGGTTCAATATCTTAAAAACATTCAATTTTCATCGCTCTCTAACCTTGAACCGTGAACCCCGTAACTGTGAACCTGGGTAATTACAATGTTTTTAACTTATGTTCGGTTGGTTCGAGATAAAAGTTAAAAAAAGGTAGAATTTTGTAAGATGATGAGGGAATTGGAGAATTGAGGAATTGTGTGTGTGGATTTATTCCATTTTCAATTTTTTTGTCCGGTATCGAAAAGCGCGTAGATTTATCCCGAGTATTTCTGCGGCCTTCGTTGTGTTGTCGTTGGTTATTTCCAGCGCTTTGTGGATATATTTTTTTTCCATGTCGTTCAGTGCATCTACTAAGTTGAAACCAGATATGGGGATATCAACATCAAAAGCGGAAGACTTCCCATTGGCGCCACGCTTAAACGTTGAGAGAGTGATACTCTCCGGAAGGATGATGTTGGTGGAGGAAAGGGCAACGCTTCGTTCAATCATATTCTCGAGTTCCCGGATGTTTCCAGGGAAATCATAACGACTGAGCATGTCAAGTGCATATGAGGAGAGCTTATTGATCTCTTTTTCCATCTCCCTTGCATACTTTTCGAGGAAATGGTGGGCAAGCAAGGGAAGGTCGTCGGAACGTTCGCGCAGAGGGGGGGCATTGATGTGTATAACATTAAGACGGTAATAAAGGTCTTCTCTAAACCGACCCTTGATTACCTCTTCTTCCAGGTTTTTATTAGTGGCCGAGATGATTCGTATGTCAACACTGATATCATCGGTGCCTCCGACTCGCTTGAAAACCTTTTCCTGCACTAACCGCAGCAGTTTTACCTGAATAGGCGGGGTGAGTTCGCCTATCTCATCTAAGAAGACTGTTCCGCCGTCCGCCACTTCAAAAAGGCCTTTTTTATTATCAATTGCGCCTGTGAACGCCCCTTTTTTATGACCGCAGAGTTCGCTTTCCATCAGGGTTTCAGGGATGCCGCCGCAATTGATAACAACGAACGGTCGATTGTGACGATCGCTGTTGCTGTGGATCGCCTGGGCGATCAACTCCTTTCCGGTTCCGCTTTCTCCGCTGATCAGGACATTTGTCTTGGTTTTTGCTACCTGCCGTATTAGTGTATAGATTTTCATCATTTGAGGGCTATTGCCGACAATGTTTCCGAAATGTACTGTCTGTTGCAGCTCTCTCTCAAGTTCCTCTTTTTCCCGGACCAGGGTCTTTCTTTCTAAGGCGCGGCGTATGGTCTGAGAGAGCTCGCCAACTTTGAAAGGTTTTGGAATATAATCGTAAGCGCCGAGTCGTATAGCCTCCACAGCAGTCTCTGTAGTGGCAAAAGCCGATATCATTATTACGACTATATTTGGCTGGATTTCTTTTGCCCTTTTTAAGACTTCCAGGCCGGAGAGCCTTCCCATGCGAATATCGCAGAGAAGCAGGTGATAAGGTCTCTTTTTCAACATTGCAACGGCTTTTGCGCCATCATCAGCGCAGGAGACTTTATATCCCTCCTTGGCAAGCATTTCATCGAGGAATTCGAGTACGTTTAGATCATCGTCTACTACAAGAATGTGGGCCATTTACATCTCCTCGAAGACGATAGAGCCTTCCACCATGGTGAGGACTGACTTCCCTTGTAAATGCCATCCGTCAAATGGACTGTTACAAGATTTGGATTTAAAAGAATGGATGTCAATGGTGCGGGGTATTTCAGGATCGATAATAGTTAGGTCCGCAGAGGCGCCCGGTGTCAATCGACCAGCAGGGATACCTAAAATGCGGGCCGGGTTTGTAGACATCTTGGCAATCAGGGTCATTGGATCGAGGATACCGTCTTGGACAAGTTTCAGAGAAAGAGAAAGGGACGTCTCTAAACCAACAATTCCGTTTGCCGCGGCATCGAACTCCAGTTCTTTTTCAAGACTGCTGTGAGGCGCATGGTCAGAGGCAATAACATCTATAGTTCCGTCGCGTAGTCCTTCACGGATGGCGGCGACATCTTCTTTTGTGCGAAGCGGGGGATTCATTTTGGCGTTTGTATCGTAGTCCAAGACCGCTTCCTCTGTCAGCGAAAAATAATGTGGAGCAGTTTCCGCTGTAACCGGAACCCCTCTTTTTTTTGCCTCTCGTATGTAGCGTACGGAATCTTCGGCGCTGACATGGGCAATGTGCAATCGTCCCCCTGTAAGTTCGGCCAGGAGGATATCTCTGGCTACCATGCCTGCTTCAACGGCGTTGGGGATACCTCTCAGACCGAGGCGGGTGGCAATAACCCCTTCGTTCATTACACCCTTGCCGGCGAGGTAGAGATCTTCGCAGTGAGATATGACAATAAGACCGAATCCCCTGGCATATTCTAAGGCCCGTCTCATCAGTTGACTGTTCATCACAGGATGTCCGTCATCAGATACGGCAATTGCTCCTGCTTCTTTCAATTCGCCAAATTCGGCTAATGATTCTCCCTTGAGCCCTTTGCTAATTGCCCCTACAGGATAAACGCGGGCACGGGAAGCCTCTTTTGCCTTTTTCAGAATGTAATCAGTAATCGATCGGTTGTCATTTACAGGGTCGGTGTTAGGCATACAACAGATGGTTGTGAAGCCACCGGCTGCCGCTGCCAGGACGCCTGTTTTTATCGTCTCTTTATATTCGTGCCCTGGCTCGCGCAGGTGTGTGTGCATGTCGATAAGTCCCGGAACCACCCACTTGCCGGAAGCGTCCATGATTGTCGATTTCTGTTTCTTTTGCTCTTTTCTATCCTCAAAAGAGGGCGGACACAGGGGTTCGCCCCTACTACCATCTGATTTAATCTCAACTATCTTCCCGCGTTCTATGATCACGTCCTTAACGGCATTGGTGTTGCTTGCGGGATCTATGACCCTCCCCCCTCTAATTATCAGACGCATGACGTGATCCTCCGATTAATAGATAGAGTAAGGCCATTCGTACTGCCACACCATTTTCTACTTGGTCCAGAATTACAGACTGCGGTCCGTCAGCGATTTCGGGTGGGATTTCAACCCCTCGGTTTATAGGGCCGGGGTGCATGATTAAGGCATCTTTTCGTGCTTTTGATACTGCCTCATGGGTTAATCCGAAAAAGTTCGCGTATTCGCGGTCACTTGGGAAAAGAAAATCTCCCAACCGTTCTTTTTGAATGCGGAGCATCATGATAACATCAGCGTCTCTGGCCGCATCTTCAATAGAATAGACGACCTTTGCCCCCATTGATTCAATCCCTGTGGGAATCATGGTTGGCGGTCCCGCAACTACAACACTCGACCCCATTTTTGTAAATCCGATAATATTGGAACGCGCTACTCGACTATGAGCGATATCGCCTACAATCGCTATCCTGAGACCTGAAAGCGTGCCCTTTTTTTCTCGTACAGTCATCATATCAAGCAGCGCCTGAGTCGGATGGGCGTGCATTCCGTCGCCGGCGTTTATCACGGAGGCGCGAACTCTCTTTGCGATCATATGAGGGGCCCCGGAAGCCTGATGCCGAATGACAATAACATCGGGACGCATTGCTTCCAGATTTTTTGAGGTGTCTATAAGGGTTTCTCCTTTGACTATGCTGCTTGTAGAAGCTGAGATGCTGACAGTGTCGGCGCTCAGTCTTTTTGCGGCAATCTCAAATGAGGCTATTGTCCGGGTGCTTGGCTCATGGAAAAAATAGACAATGGTTTTACCGCGAAGTGTTGGAACCTTTTTAATATCACGATGTGATATCTCCTTCATGGAATCCGCGGTATCGAGGATGAGCTCTATTTCTGCTCCTGTTAATTCCTCAACGCCCAGAATGTCTTTTCTCACAAAATCCATATGACATCCAAAAAAAACCTCTCTACCCTGAATAGGTAAAGAGGCATCTAAAATGAGTCATTACAGGCAATTTATTGCGCATACTAATCAAGGTGCTCCCCAGAAATTACTCTCAGAAAGTAACATTGTGAAAAGGGTTCAGTCAAGAGACAAAGCGCTTTTTAATCAACAAGTCGACCGAGCCGACCCCAGCGTACGCCGAAATTCTCTTTATCCCACGACCAGTAGATGATAAAAGCCTTTCCCTTTACCTTGGAAAAATCGACAACCCCCCAGAAGCGACTATCATAACTCTGATCTCGGTTGTCCCCCATCACGAACAGGCTGTGAGGGGGTATCGTAATCGGGCCTATATTAACCCGTGGTCGAACCGCTGTAGGGAATATCCTGGGATCTGAGTATGATGCGTAGTTTGCGGTGAAGAGTTGATTTTTTATCCATATCTTTTTATCCCGGATTTCAATAACGTCC
>JAUWMN010000181.1 GCA_030613165.1 Desulfobacterales bacterium | reverse complement strand
AGGAAGGTCCCGAATCAATGAGATAGTGTTTGCAAAACATCCGTCACTTTCCCCGGGAAACCCCACCAATACGTCCACACCGATCCCAATGTCAGGGATTCGCAGATTAAGTTTTGCAATTAAGTCGTTGTAGAATTGTGAGGAATACCTTCGGTTCATCCGTTTCAGAATTCTGTCGTCTCCGCTCTGAAGAGGAATGTGGAGGTGATGACAAACCTTTTTCGAACTCGCTATAAAGTCGATCAAATCGTCTGATATTTCCGTTGGTTCTATGGAACTAAGGCGTACTCTTAGATTCACGGGGGATGACTCGATTATCTTTAAGACTTGCAAAATATCTGTGGCAGGGGTGAGATCCAACCCATACTTTCCCAGGTGAATTCCGGTCAGGACCACTTCCCGGTAACCTTTGTCAGACATTTCTTTTATGCGCTCCAAAAGTGTTTCCGGAGGTAGACTGCTGCTCCTACCACGCGCATATGGGACAATGCAGTAAGAGCAGAAGGCATTGCAACCATCCTGAATCTTGAGAAACGGACGGGTCCTGCCGGCAAAGTGTGAGACAGGCATATCCTGAAAAGGGAGGGGAGAGGGTAGATCGGGTACGTCAACCATAGGTGAATCGCAATGTTTTAGTCCATCTGCTATTTTTGCGATTTGAGGTTTTTTGTAGTGTCCTATGATATAGTCTACACGGGCAATCGCGCCAATCTCTTCAGGAGCCACCTGGGCATAGCAGCCGGTTACGATAATGACGGCGTCAGGATTTGATTTAATTGCCTGCCGAATTGCCTGGCGGGACTGCATGGATGCCTTTTGGGTAACCGCGCAGGTATTGATTATGTAAAGGTCGGCAGGGGAATGCCTGGAGACAGGTTTCCATCCCGATTGATTCATCTCTTCCATTATAGAGGCTGATTCATACTGGTTTACCTTGCAGCCGAGGGTGGTTATGTTTAAATATTTCATTGCTTTTTAACTATCCGTTTATCTCACCGCAAAGACGCAAAGAACGCACAGTTTTTTAAAGACCTAAGTTTTTCTTTGCGCTCTTTGCGTCTTTGCGGTGAATTCCTCCCTTTTCTAAAGTGCCTTACGAATCCAGCCCCCGCCTATTACCTTTTCCCCCTGAAAAAAGACCGCGCCCTGGCCCGGCGTCACAGCCTCCTGCGGGCGGTCGAATTGTATCAGGGCTGTATTGTTATCCTTTGGTATTAAAATAGATGGCGCTTCCTTATGCCTGTACCGGATACGGGTATCGACTTTGATTGGGCCGTCCGGCGGTAGCGCAATCCAGTTTATTTCCTCAACTTCACATTCAGCGGAATAGAGGTCGGATTTATTCCCCACAACAAGCTGATTCTTCTCTATATCTATACGAATAACATAATAGGGTTCCGCGGCCGGTATTCCAATACCCCGTCGTTGCCCTATGGTATAAGCAAAGAGTCCCTGATGAGTTCCGAGCGCCTTCCCGGTATGGTTGACTATGGGGCCTGGACTGCCATGTATGCCTTCCTTTGTCAGGAAGCGGGGATAGTCATTTTTCTCTATATAACAGACATCCTGGCTTTCCTCCGCTACAACAGGGGCTATATTGAATCTCCTTGCCATACTTCTCACATCCTCCTTGGTATAGCCGCCGAGCGGGAAACAGGCAGATTCGAGCTGGTCCTGTGTAAGGAGGGCGAGAAAGTATGATTGGTCCTTGTTGGGGTCGATACCCCGCAACAGTTGAAATCTTCCAAGAGGACCCTGGGCAAGCCTCGCATAATGCCCGGTAGCTAAATACCTTGCTCCCAGATCGCGTGCCCTGTCCAAGAGTTCCCCGAACTTGATGTGTCTGTTGCAGACCATGCAGGGATTTGGTGTGCGGCCGTTTTGATACTCCCTTAGGAAATAGCGGACCACATCAGCGCGAAATCGTTCAGAGATGTCTACAAACACAAGCGGAAAATTTAAGGCGTCTGCCGCGGCCTTTAAGCAAGACTCAAGAGAAGTATCCGGGAGGTTTTTTAGATCAGAAGGTTTTTTTTCAAAGCCTGTTCTAAAATGGATGCCGATAATATCTTGTTTGTCTTTTTTTAACAAGGCGGCGGCGACCAGAGAGTCAACTCCGCCGCTTAGGGCTATGGCTAAACGTTTCATGGTTACATTAATAACTTTTCCATCACGCGGACTTCCATGGCACGCGGGGGGCATGCAGGAACGCACAGTTCACAGGCGCTGCATTTTTTCTTGTCAAATACAATCTCCATCTCCGGGCGCTTGATCCAAAGCGCGCCCGTAGGGCAGACCGCTGTGCAGGCGCCGCAGTGGTAACATTTCTTTTTATTCCGCTTTATATCCTGGCCCATGGTCTGGACATGTACGCCTTGATCTCTAAGGAACTTGACCCCCTTGTTGAAATTTTTCCTGTGCCCGGTAAGTTCCAACACCAGGATACCTTCTTTCCTGGGGAGAATGGTAGCTTTAAGTATATTAAAAGTCAGGTCGTAGTCCTTTACCAAATGCCAGACAATGGGTTTATCAACACTATTCTTGTCAAACCTGAGAAAAAGCATTTTAGAATACATATAGTCTCCCTAAATATTCATTGTAATAGTTCACGCAAAGGCGCAAAAGAAAGCTTAGGTCTTTAAAAAACTTTGCGTTCTTTGCGTCTTTGCGGTGAGATAACGGTTAATATTGATCTACATGCACTATATCATCTAATCGCCGTTTTGGCACGTAATGAACTCCGTCTTTTCTCCAGTACTTTATGCTGTCTGTCATCTCCACCATCACAGGGGACTCACCGGGATAGCCGAGGGCGAGCACCGAATCCACCTCTATATGCTCCGGGAGTTGAAACATGTCGCTTACTTTTTTCCGGTCCACTGATCTGAGCCAGCAGCTTCCGATCCCTTCTTCAAGGGCTGTCAGAATGATATTTTCAGCGGCAGCCCCTACATCGCGGGCAAAATCCGCTATCTTGTGCTTAGTGTTTACCACAATAATAATATAGGCAGTCGGTTTTTTCCCTTCCTTGGGGGTCCCATCGGGCGCAATGTACGCGGCCCATTTCAATGCCTCAAATACCTTGTCCCTTAGGTCCGGATTTGAGACAATAATATATTCCAATGGCTGCTTGTTTGCGGCCGAAGGCGCCACGCGTCCGGCATTCACCAGTTTTTTAAGGACATCCGGTGATATTTCTTTCTGCTCAAAGCAACGCACGGAGCGTCGTTTCATTACACAATCGTAAACCGATGTATGCATGGTAACCACCTCGTTTCCGTAGTCTCAAGGCTCTTTCCTGTTGATTGATTTAATCCTCGTGAGGTGCTTTTTGTCGTAGGAGTATATGTTGGACATCTTAAGTTTGTTCATAACTGCTGCAATGTAACCGTCGATAAAATCTACGTTGTGGGACAGGTAGTACTCCACAGCCTTTTCCACCAAAGCTCCATTCAATACCTCAAGTCCGGGAGTTGCCAGGATCGCTTTTACCATCTGCCCTATTTCGACATGTTTCAGGCCATAGAATGACTCAAGCACCCACCCCATCTCTGCCATCACCAGTTCGGTGGTCACCAGCCTGACCTTGCTGGCAGCCGCGTTATTCAAGAGTTTTTCCACTCTGTCGGCCTTGATCGGATCGTCATTGGTAAGGTAGCGGATGAAAAGGTTCGTATCTACAAAATATGACTTCATTTCATCTCCTTAATGACCCTTTTGCCAACCACCGACTTTGCAATTGCCCGTTCCTTCTTAAAGTCACCATTGGCGCAAGGCGCAACACTCCCCCGGAGGTCCTTTAGCGTCTTTACCGGTACCAGGAAAACCTTATCTCCCTCCCACATAAAATCCACCTTGTCGTTTGGTCTGATATTGAGCAAGTCGCGGATCGCCTTCGGAATAGTTACTTGGCCCTTAGTGGTTACTGTCGATATCATTTCATACCTCCGTAGAAATTCCTTACCTCGCATTGTAAGGAAAGAATACCCCATCTGTCAAGCAACAAATAGAGCAAGTTGACACTGTGGTCTCTACCTCTTATAGTACAAATAGTTTAAGAGGTGGAATTATGACAATGGCTCATACAACAGCCAACAGAATTCAAAGAGTAGAACTCCTGGCCCCTGCGGGGAATTTTGAAAAGCTGGAGATCGCCGTTCACTACGGGGCGGATGCGGTATATCTTGCGGGCAAGGAATTTAGTCTCAGGAACTTTTCCGGCAACTTCACTAACCAAGAGTTGTGTCGGGCTGTCGAATTTGCCCACAGCCGTGGCGTAAAAGTCTATGTGGCCTGCAACATCTTTCCGAGAAATTTTGAGCTGGAGGCGATTGCAGAGTATCTGAAATTTTTGGAAGAACTTGGTCCCGATGCTGTTATCGTGTCTGACCCCGGGATCGTCACGCTCGCGCAGGAGATTATTCCACATATTCCGCTTCATCTCAGCACGCAGGCAAATACCACTAATTACAAGAGCGCCCTGTTTTGGGGAAAAATGGGTGTGAAAAGGATAAATACCGCGCGGGAACTCTCCCTTGAAGAGATTAGGACTATTGCTGCTCAGTCCTCCC
>JAUWMN010000210.1 GCA_030613165.1 Desulfobacterales bacterium | reverse complement strand
CCATTTCCGCCTTTGCGGTGAGATCAACGCTATGCAATAGCCCCGAAAATAAGTCCCGCAACCGTGGATAGGACGATCACAATGCCTATGAACACGAGCGTCTTTTGTGTCCCCATCACACTGCGAATTACCAGCATATTGGGGAGTGACAATGCGGGTCCGGCCAATAAAAGAGCCAAGGCCGGGCCTTGGCCCATTCCGCTTCCCAGCAGTCCTTCGAGAATAGGTACTTCGGTCAAGGTGGCAAAGTACATAAAGGCGCCTACCACTGAGGCAAAAAAGTTTGCCCACACCGAATTCCCTCCCACCAGTGATTCAATGTAATGGGCGGGGATAAGCGCCTCGTGTCCCGGCCGACCGAGCAAGAACCCTGCTACAAGTACACCGCCAAATAGGAGTGGTAGGATCTGCTTGGCAAAGCCCCATGTCGATTCCCCCCACTGGATCACTTCCTCCCTGGAAAACCAGGTTTTGAGAATAATACCCAAAACGATCAGGAGCCCCACAGCAATCGGCCAATGAATTCGGTGCACGGCATTCCACAACCCTACCGGTTCCGCGGGCTTACCCCATGCGGCAAAAATGAGAATCAGAACGAGCACCAGCATGTAGAGACCATTCTGCCACAATGGGCGCTCCTTTTTTTCATCGGGTAGCGCAATATCCCCGGTGATTCTCGCCTGATCTTCCTTGCGATACAGAAAGGCCATAAGCAAACCGGTTATTATAGCAAAGAGTATGGCGCCAATGGCACGGGCAAGACCGAGTTTCCACCCGAGGACACGGGCGGTCAGGATGATCGCCAGGACATTGATGGCCGGACCGGAATAAAGAAACGCGGTGGCCGGGCCAATTCCCGCCCCACGGCTGTAGATACCGGCAAAGAGGGGCAAGACCGTGCAGGAACAGACCGCCAAGATAGACCCGGAAACCGAGGCCACAGAGTAAGAGAGAAACTTGTTGGCCTTTGCCCCAAAGTATTTCAGCACTGCGCCTTGAGAAATAAAACAGGCGATGGCCCCCGCGATAAAAAACGCGGGAACCAGACAGGCCAGTACATGCTCGCGCGCGTATTCCTGGAGCATGTAAAAGCCTTCCATGATTGCCGCGCCGACACGCGCTGAACCAAATGGGGTGTGGTATGCGGCAATAAAGATAAGGACAATAATGATAAATTTTGTGCGTTCTTTCATATTGCGCCGTATTATAGCCTAACCGCCCATGGCGGAACTTTTCCTGACAGGATTAACAGGATCTACATGATTTTTTATGTTCCTTAATATCCTGCCCATCCTGTAAATCCTGTCTAAAAAAATTATTTTCTACCACAAATTTCCAATCGATTTATTGACTTCACCTTATAACCTCTTCTTTAATAATGTCCTCTTTCTTAGTGGCAGGTGGTGTTGGCGGGGACGATTTTACAGTCGCAGTATCGGTAGATTGGATCTGTTTTTTTAAGAGTCGAAGTTCTATCTCAAGCAACTGAACTTTATCACTTAATCGTTTCTGTTGCCTATCTAAGCCTTTCACGTCTGCCTTTGTTTTAGACAGATTCCGCATGGCTGATTCCTGTTTTTTTAAGGCCTGCTTCAAGTTGCTCAAAGTCTTGCCAAGATCTCTGATAGTTTTTTCGTAGCCATCTCTTGACTTGGCCAACCCTGTTATTTCCTGTTGTTGTTTTCTTAAATCACCCTTTACAGTGTCAAGGGATTTAGTAAGCCCTGTTAATTCTTTTTTTACAATTGTGTCCACAGCCTTTTTGTCTGTTTTTTCCTTTTTCAGATTTTGCACAGTGGCGGCTTGTTTCTTTATATCCTTTTGGATGCTCTTTAATGTTTGGCTAAATCCTCCGATTCTATCCAGCAGCGATTTTTTTGATTCTGACGTCTGCTCTGAAAAAAATGCTTTTAACTCTTCTATATCTTTTGAAATAGTGCTCACTTCCTTTAGCGCTAAATTATGCTTTTCAGCTATTTTGTGATTTATTACAAAATAGAGAAACAATAACCCGAGGATAAGCACAATAGGGAGGAGGACTGACAGGAATGTCAGGCGGAAATTCATTTTATCGAGCAGGTTGTCCTTAATCTCCTCTTGAGGAAAACCGTCAAGAGAAATATCTTTTATAGGTTTTGATTCTTTGAACGCCATAATGTCTCAGCCTTTCGTATTGGGTGGATATTGATGATTTCGTAAAAAGCTCCGAGGCTATTTTGGTCTTATCATCTATCATCGGGCATTTACCATTAAAAAAATGACAGATGACAAATGTTAAATGATCAATGCTAAAGGAGAGTCTTATCAGGGACTTTTTACGAGTCCATCAATATTAATAACTATAAAAGAATGCGCATCCCGTGTCAATTCGAGAAATTAGAGATCATATTTGCTTCCTTGCTCAAATATTGTTATCTAAAAACAATAAGCACGATATTGTCCTTTTTCCGTTCCTTCAGCAGTTGATTACGAGAGTTAATACTATGAAGAATCGTCCCGCAGCCATCAATCTGATATGGCTTTTCATGATACTTCTGGCAACAGTGGTCGCCGCGTACAATGGACAAATGAAGCAGATGCTTGATGCTTCATTCGAATCCGCAAAGAGTTCCGTTAACCTGGCGATCGGGTTGATCGGAATTATGGCGCTATGGCTCGGCCTTATGAAGGTGGCCGAGGAAGGAGGGCTGCTGCGCCTTATTGCCCGTGCTATTCGTCCCGTGATGGTTCGCCTGTTTCCGGATGTTCCGGCCGAACATCCGGCCATGTCAGCCATGATTATGAATATGGCCGCTAATGCCCTGGGACTTGGAAACGCCGCAACACCAATGGGAATCAAGGCAATGATGGAACTCGACCGGCTGAATCCGAACAAGGGAGAGGCGACCAATGCGATGTGTCTCTTTTTGGCTATCAACACGTCGAGCGTTACCCTCCTTCCGCTGGGCGTGATAGGCGTACGAGCGTCTGCCGGCGCTGCAGAGCCCGCCTCTATCCTTATCACAACGCTCGTTGCAACGATCTGTTCAACGGCCATTGCAATTACTGCTTCAAAGGCGTTTGTTTATTTCAGCGGCAGGGAAACACGCGTGGAGACATTGGCGTCAAACCCGGAAGAGACAACACAGGATTCCGTGACAGAGTATAGTGGAGAGGAGCCTGTTGAAGAGCTTCAGCCGCCTGGGCGGATCGGCAAGTGGGCGGCCATCTTAATGATTCTTGCCTTTGCGGGAGGGCTCATATATCGTGTGATCATCGGCAATGATGCTGCTGCGCTGGGAAAGGAGATTCTATCTTATTGGCTGGTCCCTGCCATTATGTGCGGCCTTCTCTTGTTTGGCTATCTTCGAGGC
Organism: Desulfobacterales bacterium; assembly: GCA_030613165.1. GTDB lineage: Bacteria > Desulfobacterota > Desulfobacteria > Desulfobacterales. The sequence goes on along the minus strand of JAUWMN010000210.1, from coordinate 646 downwards.
GTTAAGGTCTATGAGGCTGCCACGGCTGGGGCAAAAGAAGGGTTTCAGGTCGCTGTCAAGATCATCCCTTTTCTTGTAATGATCTTGGTTGCCATTGGGATGTTTCGGGCCTCAGGCGCCTTTGACCTCATGGTATCAGCGCTACAGCCGATCACCTCAATGATAGGGATGCCTGCGGATGCCCTGCCCATGGCCTTAATGCGGCCCCTTTCGGGTTCAGGCGCGTTTGGAATCATGAGTGAAGTGGTCAGCCGTGCCCCTGACAGCTTTTCCTCCTTTTTGGTCTCCACAATGCAGGGTTCTACAGAGACCACATTTTATGTCTTGGCCGTCTATTTCGGCTCCATCGGCGTGGTTAGGAGTCGACACGCGGTGGGGGCCGCCCTTATTGCGGATGCGACAGGGATTGTGGCGGCGCTTGCCATATGCCATATGATGTTCTGAGTCTTTTATTAGACAGGATTTACAGGATGGGACAGGATAAAAAATAAAAATCTTATAAATCCAGTTAATCCTGTCTAATTTCACTTTAAACTAACTGGACGCCAAGCTGCACGATATACAACGCCCGCTCCTGTTCCAGGAGACTGTCCGAGAATTATGTCCGTAACGAAAAAGCGTGAGAACGAGACAAAATTTTCGCAAA
>JAUWMN010000177.1 GCA_030613165.1 Desulfobacterales bacterium | reverse complement strand
CAAATCGAGATCCAGCCCTTGCGCCACACGCCCTCCGTAATCCGGGTCGGCCTTGTAAAACAGCGCGGTCTGGCGCAGTTGTATCCGTTTCTGCGCCCCGCCTAGGTGGTCCACAATATTACCAACGAGGTGATCCCGATCCTCATCGGTCATGACTCTTCGGTAAAGCTCCCCGGTTTGAAAGAAATCGTCGTTGGGATGGGTATAAGGTTTGCGAGAGGCTTTTCCGGACACCTCGAAAGGCGGCTCACCCGCCGTAGGATCAGGTCCGGGACCGCCAAAGCTGTTTGGGTAGTAGTTGGCGCTGCCCCCGCCGTTTTCGTCAAAGCGCATGAACCCGTCCCGCTGATAGTTCTCCACAGGACATCCCTTTGCCGAGTTCACCGGCAACAGGTGGAAATTCGGCCCCAGTCGATGACGATGGGTGTCGTGGTAGCTAAAGAGGCGTCCTTGGAGCATTTTGTCCGGCGATGCGGCAATACCGGGAACAAAGTTGGCAGGCGAGAAGGCGGCCTGCTCCACCTCGGCGAAGTAGTTCTCAGGGTTGCGGTCAAGAACAATGCGGCCAACCTGAACAAGCGGGTAATCGCTATGGAACCATACTTTGGTGATATCAAAAGGATCGAAGCGATATTTCGCGGCCTGTTCCGGAGTCATGATTTGGACGTAGACTTTCCAGGCCGGATATTCGCCCCGATCGATCGTCTGGTACAGGTCACGGGTGGCGTGGTCGGGGTCGTCGCTTTTCATTCGGGCGGCCTCTTGGCGGGTAAAGTTCCGGATGCCCTGTTCGGTCTCTATCTGATAGTTTACCCAGAAATACTCGTTCTTGTCATTATACCACTTGAAGGTGTGACTGCTGTAACCGTTCATGTTACGGTGGGTCCTTGGAGTGCCCCGGTCGGAAAAGAGTATTGTTACTTGGTGTATGGACTCAGGCGTAAGAGAGAGAAAGTCCCAAAACATATCCGGGTCCTTTAGATTAGTTGCCGGGTGACGTTTCTGTGTATGTATAAAATCAGCGAACTTAAGCGGGTCCCGGATGAAGAATACCGGGGTATTGTTCCCCACGAGATCGTAATTCCCCTCTGCTGTATAAAACTTGATAGCGAATCCGCGGGGGTCGCGTTCGGCGTCGGCCGACCCCTTTTCGCCCCCGACAGTGGAAAAACGGATGAACAGTTCAGTACGTTTTCCGATTGTAGATAGAAAGTTAGCCTTAGTATACTTGGTTACATCGTTGGTTACTTCAAAATAGCCATAAGAGCCCGCGCCTTTGGCGTGAACCACCCGCTCGGGTATACGCTCGCGGTCAAAATGGGCCAACTTTTCAAGCAGGTGTACGTCTTGCATCAGAACAGGACCGGGATCACCCGCGTTCACGCTGTTTTGGTCATCATCAACCGGTGCGCCAAAGTTATTGGTCAAGGTTTTTGAATCACTCATTTTCAAATCCTCCTTTCTTGGCAAGTTGTTGCTTTGTTTAGAGAAAAGCCGGAACGGAAATGATAATATATCTGCTATTACATAAGAGATTCGGGCAGGAGAAAGGCGAAGCGAATATCTATTAAATTACCACGAATCTACCTTGCCGGTCAATATTTGTTTCCCACAGGTGCTTTTTTACCTGTTTGAAATCGAATATATCATTTTCAGTCTGAGGCAGTATCTTTAGGAGTGTATCTTTTAAGTATGTTCCAAGAAGTGGATTTTGAAAGAAGCTTTACTATAAATCTATCCCCAGAGCAATCATGGCAGCTTTTGTCTTGACAAGACTCTCGTCATATTCTTTTTCCGGATCAGAATCGGCAACGATCCCTCCTCCTACACCCAGTACACCGACTCCATCGGCAAGCTCGATAGTTCGTATGGCTACATTAAAGACCATCTCATCTCCAAAAATATATCCTATGGCGCCGCAATATACCCCACGCTGATTCGGTTCCAATTCGCAGATGATTTCCATAGCGCGTTTTTTGGGAGCGCCGGTAATCGAGCCGGGAGGAAAAACAGATCGTATGATATCCGATCTACTGATATTGTTTCGTGCGATACCCGTTACATGAGAGACCATCTGATAGACGGTATTATATTTTTCTACCTCATATAGTTTGGGAACTCTTATAGAACCAAAGTTACAAAATCGTCCTATGTCGTTTCGCATCAAATCGACAATCATTATATTTTCTGCCTGGTCCTTTGTGCTTTCTCTCAGTTCGCGCGCCAATTTTTTATCCTGGATCGGATCATCAGACCGCTTTCTGGTCCCTTTCATGGGCTTGCTCAAAACCTGTTCACCCTTTATCCGCAAAAACAGCTCCGGACTCCCTGAAATCACAAATCCATCGCCGGTATTGATAAACGCGCCATATGCAACCGGCTGAACCTCTCTGAGCCTCAGGTACAGCGCGAATGGATTGCCACCATAGGCGAAACGGAAGCGTTGGGTATAGTTGATCTGATAGACATCGCCTGCGCCAATATACTCTAATACGCGACCAATATTTTCCACATAGTCTTTTTTGGTTTGATTGGCCCCTATTATCTTTCCCCCATCGGACAGACAGCTTTTGGGCGCCAAATTAAGCACAAGTGTTGTCTCATCTTTCCCACAAATAGCCCATGAATGGCGAGTATGGTCAAAAACCAGAAAAGAGGAATAAGCGCCAAGGTATATATGTGGATTGGAACAATCCTTCACCCCGGGCAAAGGCAGATCTTCCATCCATTGACAGGCCTCATATCCGATATAGCCCGCCAAAAAATAGTCGTCTGAATAGCTATCGATAAAAGTGAAAAAATCCTCTTTTAGCTTTTCACCAATATTACCCTTAAATATCTTTTCAGGCTCCCAGGCAATAAAGGAATATCTATCAGCGGGAGAGGCTCTCTGGGTTTCTAAAAAAATGGCGCCCGGAATATGGTACAGGGCGCTAAAAACCTGGTGAGGCAATAGAGGAATTTGTATATTGCGCTTTATCATGATACGTGAAAAAGAGTGCCTAAAGTTAAAGGAGAATAGGTGCGCTAAAGTTTAAAGTGCCTAAAGTGAGTCCCGCCTTGGCGGGATTAAGGAATGCTGCCATTATATAAAAAAGACTAACATCCTTAACTTGATGATATCGTAAAAAGTCCAACCTCCCGTCACTCCCGCGTAGGTGGGAGTCCAGAACAGGCTGATATTGCTGGATTCCCGCTCCCCGATCGGGTCGAGGACAAGCTTTGCGGGAATGACGACAAAGGGTGCCTATCGACTTTTTACGATATCATCTTAACTTTAGGCACTTTAGTTCACTTGAGAAATGTATCATAACATATATAAAATTATATGGCTAATCTTGAAAAGTTACAGAAGCATCATTTGACACACTAATACTATTTTGATAAATACCAACAGACAACAGACGAGTAACATACCCTTTGTGTTTATAGGCCTGCCATGAAATGTCCATATTGCGGCAATACAGAACTTACTTTTACGAGACGAACTCGCTGGGCAAAGTTTATTCCGGGACGTGAATATTACGACTGCAACAACTGTGGGGGGACACATTCGCGGCTTTTTATCAGGCCTATACACAGTTTTTTCATAGCCTTTGTGGCGTTTCTTATAACGTTCGGTATTTACTGGTTAAAAAACCAGGCCACCACACCTTATTACAGCGAAATTGAAAAATATATTGCTGAGACCTCACAGCCGATGAAGGTCTCAGGCACAATTGAAGATTTCCCTGCTTCTGAAAAAGAACCCTCTGCCCAAATTACTGAGCCAAGTCCTACAGAAACCGCCGAACATATCGATGCCGGCATCCCTCCCGGGAAACCATCCGTAGCTAAATCTGAGGAAACAAGCGCGCCGGAAGATACTGAACCTGAGGAGAGGATAGATAAGGAGCAACTCAAGATAAAAGTGTTAATTGGTAACAGAAAACGGGCCTCTGCTGAAAGATTAGCCGTTCAACTGCGGATCTTGGGATATACGGTTAACAGAATCGATGTAGCGTCCCGCTCGAACTTTAAAAAATTGACTATTTACTACAAGGAAGGGTTCAAGGCTTTAGCCCGGGAAATCGGCCACGCGTTGGGAAAAGATTTTATCGACAAGGAGCTTTCCTGGGAGTCACGATTCGATCTCATTCTGGTAACAGGAAGGAATGGATAGTCAATTATGAGAATTGTTATCGTTGGCGCCGGCGTTGTGGGTTATAGCCTGGTAGAACAACTGAGCCATGACCTGCACGATATTTCGTTAGTGGAACGAGATAATTCCATATGTAATACCATAAGCGAAAAAATGGATCTCCTGGTGGTTCAGGGTTCGGGGAGTAGCCCGGACGTCCTGAAGCAGGCCGGTATAGATTCTGCCGATATGGTTATAGCAGTAACCCCGAATGATGAGATAAATATCCTCGTCTGCGGATTGGCCGAACAGTACGGCGTAAAAAAAAGGATTGCCCGTATTCGAAATCAAGAATATTCAGACTCCGGCTCAGAAGTAGATGTTTCTCGCCTGGGAGTCACGCAAGTTATTCAACCGGAACGGGTGGTTGTTGACGCTATCTTGCAGTTTATAGAATCGCCCGGGGCATTGGACGCGGCAAATTTTCAGAACAGCAATATCTTACTG
>JAUWMN010000201.1 GCA_030613165.1 Desulfobacterales bacterium | reverse complement strand
TGAGACCCTTGCATAACTGCCATTTTGAGCGCTAAAGCTTCACTGCGTGCCCGTGATGCGGCGTCAGGCTTCAAGTTTTGCACGAAGTGAAGCGTCAGCGCTATCCTCAAAATACCCAATGTATTCCTCCGGTTAATTTTTTCACCTTCCTTGCCTGACGGGAAAATGTCGCGTTATGCAAAGGTCTCAGATTGAGACCCTTGCCGGATGGACTAATGATCACATACATTGGCGCCCGTTGCCATTGTTCCGGACAGATATTGCCGTACTAGCTCTTCCGGGGACAAAGGTGGCGCTCCAGTAATAACCTTTATTTCTACTTCGTCAAAAAGGCTGATCGCCTTTTGCCCCATTCCACCTGCAATAATAACGTTCGCGCCAAGCTCGTGGAGCCATCGCGGTAAAACGCCAGGTTCATGTGGCGGCGGCGTCACCACCTCTTTCTTCTTTATGTCTCCACTTTCCACATCCATCAAAGCGAACTGCTCACAATGTCCAAAATGCGCGGTAAGTTTACCTTGCGCTAATGGGATAGCAATTTTCATTATAATACTCCCTTCTTTTTCATCAAGCCCAATGCCCATCCACATTTGCTCCGTCGGAGGGCTTAATCTCACCATTCTTGTATCTTTGAATTCCGTCAATCACACGTCCACTGACGCCAACCACGACCTTTACGCCGGCAGCCGAAAGAACCTGAAACGCCTTGGGACCGCAATTGCCGGTAATCACTACTTCGGCTTTATTATCCACAATCGCCTTGCCCGCCTGAATCCCCGCGCCCTGAGGCAGGTTCATGTTTTGCATGTTCTCGACTACTTCAAAATCGAGTGTTTCAGGATCAACTATAATAAAATATTGAGCCCTCCCGAACCGGGGATCAATATCAGACTCCAGGGTCTTACCCGTCGATGTAACCGCAATTTTCATCTCTTTTCACCTCTTTTTTTATATTTTATAATTGTGAGCCAGTTTCAAAATGTTCAATTTTGTTCGAGATCAAGGAAAGCGAAAATTTTAACCACAGACATACATTGAGTATTTCGAGGATTAAAATTTGAGCCTGACGCAGATATCGGACAGAAGGGGACGTTTTGAAACTGGCTCTTGTTATTCCCTGTTCATCACTGTCCCGCAAACCGGGCAGCCTTCACTATAACACGGCTTCCCTCTATGATGGATCAACTTACGTCCGCACTCAGGGCAAAGACAGTACCCGCCAGGACCTGAGCCTCTCCCCCCTCCTTTGCCACGATATCGACCAAGCTTTCCTCTTTTGCCAATCTCTCTGCCACAATAGCCAGGCATATAGAAAGAAGGCTGATCAAGACTATTCTCCTTAAAGGCACGTAAGACCTCCACTACGTCACCGGCTATTCCCGATATAACCCGAATACCGGCGCTCTCAAGCAAATTATAGGAATATCCGCTGATCCCGGCACAAATAAGTGTATTGATACCTGCCTCTTGAAATATCATTAAGCGTTCTTCGAGGCTAAGTTCGTTTAGTATTATATCATCTCTTCCTGTCTCACGATTCCCTTTGATCTCTATAACAGATACTCTAAGGCAGGAATCGAACACCGGTGAAATCCGTGTGCCAAATATCGGGATAGCCACCTTTGTCATGATACTCCTATATGAGCAACCATCGTGCCAAAAATTATTTCTGTACCCTCCGTGTAATATACTGAAATAACATCGGTTATATTATTAATAATACTCCATGGCTTTAAGTGCCCGGAACAACATGAAACCATAAAAAAGGAAAACGGGAACAAAATGCACCTTTGCACTTGAAAATAAAGATAAAGAGATTATATTTAATTATGGACGAAATGAGCAAAAATGACCTTGCAATAGAAAAATACCGGAACATTATACTAAACAGCATAGCCGATGGCGTATTTACAGTAAACAACAAAAAACAAATAACATCGTTTAACAAGGCTGCTGAGAGAATAACCGGTATCTCGTCGGAAGAAGCAATCGGTCGGCCCTGTTACGAGGTCTTCAGGGCCAATGTATGCGAATCCGGCTGTATCCTTGAGCAAACAATAAAAACAGGTCAATCTATTGTTAACATGCCTATTTATATTGTCCGCGCCGACAAGAAACAGATTCATATTAGTGTCAGCACGGCCCTTTTGCGCGACAAATCCGGCAATGTCATCGGGGGCGTGGAGACCTTTCGGGATCTTACCGAAATCAATGAACTTCGAAATGAAATTCGAAAACAGCATTCTTTCGGAGATATCATCAGTAAAAGCGAGAAAATGATTCGCCTCTTTGGGATACTTCCCCAGATCGCCAACAGTAACAGTACGGTTCTCATTGAAGGCGCCAGCGGCACGGGGAAAGAACTTATTGCCCGTGCTATTCACAACAACAGCCCACGACGCGAAAAACCTTTTGTGGCCGTCAACTGTGGCGCCCTCCCGGATCCATTGCTTGAATCAGAGCTTTTTGGATATGTTGCCGGCGCTTTTACTGACGCAAAAAAAGACAAACCGGGTCGCTTTGCGATGGCCAAGGGAGGGACTATTTTTTTGGATGAGATTGGTGATATATCGCAGGCGCTCCAGGTCCGGCTGCTCCGCGTTCTCCAGGAAAGAGTCTATGACCCTTTGGGGGCGGTCAAGTCCGTCAACGCCGATGTCCGGGTGATTACCGCAACAAACAAAACATTAGAAGATCTTATAAAAAAGGGAATATTTCGAGATGACCTCTATTATAGGATCAATGTAATTAAACTTTCTCTTCCTACGCTTTCAGAGAGGAAAGAAGATATTCCCCTCCTTGTGGAACACTTTATCGACCATTTTAACCATATTACCGGAAAGGGAATTTCGGGGGTCTCTGATGGAGCAATGGCGGCTATTATGCATCATAACTGGCCTGGAAATATACGTGAACTCGAAAACACCATCGAACACGCGTTTGTCCTGTGTCAAGATGGGTTGATCCGATTAAGACACCTGCCGCGGCACTTGATTCCGGAAGACCGTTCCATGTTGCTCACAGCCGGCAAGACCCTGAAAGAGATAGAAAAACGCGCAATCCAAGAAACATTAATGCGAAATAACTGGAAACGAATGGCCACAGCGCGAGAATTGGGCATTGACAAGAACACGCTTCGACGCAAAATGATACGGTTTGGGATTAAGGAGAAGTGAAGTGCGTAAGGCGCTACAGGTAGGGTGGTCTATAATATGGGCTCTAAGAAACGCGCATAGCGGGAAAATGACAAACACACATATCTTAGCAACACGTCCGGCCTGACAAGATACAAGAAAATATGTTCAAAATATCTGCCTTTCTTATAGCTTCATCATCGGCACACTCCATTGTTTCCCGTGCCGCTTCCATTTCCTTTTTCCAATAATCCCTGCCGCGTCCTTCCAGAATATCTTTCCTGACGGCAATCGCAAACTTTAATAAGGAGGCAACCGCAAACTTTTCAACATCCTCGCTTTTTGGGAAAAAACTCGATGCGAGAGACATAGCGCTCACCCAGGTTTGGCGAAAACTACCAGCGAATCTGGTCGAACGAATGGTCTTGAATACATGATAGATGATAGATGAATCCGAGACAATATCATCATGATCTTTGAGATATTCATCGACCTTGTTTCCCACATTACTTTCACCAAAATGCTTTTCAACCAATTCACAAAAATATGAATCCGGTTTTTTAGACTCTTCTTCACTTTCGTCTAACAGTCGCGCCGCTTCGCTACCCATTATAATTTCCTCCTTTCTGTTGTTACATTTTAATGTCCCTTAATTTTCTAATCGAACCTTTTTATGTATTTCTATAATAAAAAATTCTTTTATCAAGTGCTTTTTTTCACATATCATCTCAACCTATTAATACTTATGGCAAATTAAAGGAATCCTTTGCAAAACTGCCTTTTTAAGCGCTGCGGCATCGGGTTTTAAATATTGATGAATTCGTAAAAAGTTTTAAACCTAAGTTGAGCGATTTTTGGGAAAGATATGTGCTGAGAGCTTGATGCTGGTATAGGAATGGTGCCGAAGGCGGGACTCGAACCCGCACAGGCGTCGCCCACTGCCCCCTCAAGACAGCGTGTCTACCAGATTCCACCACTTCGGCAATATTGATGGCGTCGTAAAAAGCCCAATCTACTACGCCTTGTATATTGACCTT
>JAUWMN010000151.1 GCA_030613165.1 Desulfobacterales bacterium | reverse complement strand
ACTGTTTCAAGGGTTTCTGCCGGAGCCATGGAACATGCATGTATAGCATGTGTAACTAATATTTCAGAAGTCTTGAAAATACTCAGGAGAAAAGGAATTTGGATCTTTGGTATGGTTACGGGATCAAATACAGATATTTATTCACTTGATTGCAACATGGATGTAGCTGTGGTGATAGGAAACGAGGAAAAAGGGATACGTCCGTTGGTCAGGAAACAGTGCGATTTTTTGGCGTCGATTCCCCAGACCGGCCCTGTTGATTCATTGAATGCATCAGTCGCCGGGGCCATAGCGCTCTATGAGGTTGTGAGGCAGAGGACAGGAATGAGATGACAGAGGACAGAAGTCAGAGGACAGAGAATCGAAGTCAAAGAATAGAAAATAGACTGTGAGTTCCGCTCTAACTCAATAAACCCGAAACCCGCAACGACATCCATGAGCTATCAGCTTTCAACTCCTGCGCTCTGCCCTCTATTCTCTATCTTCTGACCTCTGTTCTCTGACCTCTATTCTTCCTTTTTATTACCGCGCCAGAGAGGATCTTCTCCGAATCGTTCAAAAAACCATTCTTCCGGAGAGAGCGTGGCATTTACTGCTTCCTTGGTAAAGGAGTAGGGATAGTTATTACAATAAGTAAGAATGATTTTATACGCTCTGATAATTTTTTGTGTCATCGCCTTACATTTTTCAGTTTCTTCACCACATGTATCCGGATGCCATTTTTTAATCAATTCTTTGTAGGAGAATCTGATTGTTTTCATGGTAGCTTTTTCCGGAAGATCGAGGATATCCACTGCTTCTCTGATCACATCATATTTTGAGCGTTTTTTCATGACTGACTTATTTGGCTCGTTCGTGAGCAGTTACAATCCGTACTATCTCCTCGTGTACTACAGAGATTTCTTGAGCGGCATCTATTATGTTAAATCGTGCCGGTTCTATTCCCGCCAGCCTCAAATAGCCATGGCGTATCTTTTCGTGAAAGCTAACGGCTTCCTTTTCAAAGCGATCTTCTTTTGCGTTTTCCGGGGTATCGGCTATGCGCTTCCATGCCCGCTTAAGTCCAATCGCTACAGGACAATCTAAAATGATGGTCAGATCCGGTTTCAATCCTTTTAAGATGTTTTCATGGAGGTAATCAATAAAGACTAACTCAAATCCCCTTGCGTAGCCTTGATAGACGACAGTAGCATCAAAAAACCGGTCGCATAACACTATCTTCCCGGCTTCAAGTGAAGGACGTATGATCTCTTCTACATGTTGTGCTCTGTCGGCTTCGTAGAGGAGAAGCTCTGTTAACGGGTTTATCTTAACGTTAACAGAATCGAGAAGGATCGACCGAATCTTAGCGCCTATTTCAGTGCCACCTGGTTCTTTTGTGACAATAAAGTCACGCGAAGTTTTTTTAAAAAAATCCGCCAGAAGTCGAATCTGAGTGCTCTTACCGCACCCCTCTATTCCTTCGAAAGTAATGAACATGAGATCTCTTTCATTTTAGACACACCCCTAAAATCCCCTCTTAATAGAGGGGACTTGAAATTCCCCTCTTGAGAGGGGTGGACGCGGAGCGGGCGGGGTGTGTGCGACACTCTACTTAACCGTATAATTCAGCAACCCCCCAGCAAGCAGTATCCCCCTTTGCCGTTCGGAAAGTTCACACGCGAGGTGAATGTTCAAGCCGTTAGTACTATTTTGCAACACAATCTCTTTACCTTTTTTTAGCTGATCTACGATATTATTAATTTCAATATCGTCTCCTTGAGAAATGTTTTCATAGTCTTCTTCTCTGACAAAGGTAAAAGGAATAATGCCGAAGTTGATTAAATTGGCCGCGTGAATCCTTTCAAAGCTTTGCGCTATCACGGCCTTTATGCCGAGATACATAGGGCAAAGCGCTGCATGCTCACGGCTGGAGCCCTGTCCGTAACTCCATCCCGCGACAATGATGTTGTGTTTCCCTTTTTCCTTGTTTTTCATACAGCGGGAAGAGAAAGTAGCATCGACATTTTCAAAGACAAATTCAGCGTATTTCGGTATATTGGAACGATATTTTAGGCGGGAGCCTGCCGGCATAATATGATCAGTCGTGATCTTATCACCAACCTTGATCGTTATTTCTCCCGCAATCTGTTCAGAAAGCGGCGCATTTTTTGGAGGATTTCCTATGTTCGGCCCGCGAAAGATCTGCACAGAGATATCTGGTCTTCCATCGCCAAGAAACATGGAGTCGTCGACTAAGAACCCTGAAGGAGTCTCAACGGCAGGGTAGGGAATACCGAGTGCACGCGGATCAGTTACCTCGCCTGTGATTACTGCTGCTGCCGCTACTTCGGGACTTACGAGATATATCCGAGCATCCTTCGTGCCGCTACGACCTTCAAAGTTCCTGTTGCTCGTTCGAAGAGAAACCGCCTTGCTGAGTGGGCTCTGACTGTTTCCAATGCAAAAACCGCACGCGCTTTCCATAATCCTTGCGCCCGCATCAATCAAATCAGCGAGCGCGCCTGATCTGGCCATCATTTGAAGGACTTGTCTCGAGCCGGGAGCGATGCCCAAGGAGAGATCGGGATATACAGTTCTTCCTTTTAGAATCCTTGCCACGGTCACCATATCTTTATAGGAAGAATTCGTGCAGGATCCAATTTCAACCTGGTCAACCTTAAGTCCTTTTAACTCCTGAATGGTTTTGATATTGCCGGGACTGTGTGGGGCAGCCGCAAGAGGTTCGATCTTGTCCAGCCCTACACGCACAACTTTGTCGTATTCGGCATCTTCATCAGGCCCGAGTTCTATCCATTGATCCTCTCTGCCCTGTGCTTTTAAGAAGCGTTTTGTTACATCATCCGAAGGGAAGATGGAGCAAGTGACCCCCATTTCAGCGCCCATATTGGTTATAGTGGCCCTTTCCGGAACACTCAGCGTTGCCACTCCAGGTCCGGTGTATTCCAGGACAACACCTACATTGCCTTTTACCGTAAAAATTTCCAACATCTTCAAAACTACATCTTTGGCGCTGACCCAGTTATTTAACTTTCCGGTAAAATATATATTATATACCTTTGGGCAGATAGTGTAAAAAAGACCTCCACCCATCGCAACCGCCACATCCAACCCCCCGGCTCCTATAGCGATCATGCCTATTCCACCGCCTGTTGGGGTATGACTGTCGGAACCGAGAAGAGTTTTTCCGGGCCTTCCGAACCGTTCTAAATGAACCTGGTGACAGATGCCGTTTCCAGGTCTTGAATATATGATACCGTATCGCGCTGCAACGGTCTGAAGGTATTTATGATCGTCCGCATTTTCAAAACCGACTTGTATGGTATTGTGGTCCACATAGCTGACTGAAAGCTCAGTTTTGATTGACTCGATTTCCATAGCTTCGAATTGAAGATAGGTCATCGTCCCAGTTGCGTCCTGGGTAAGTGTCTGATCGATCTTGATTCCGATTTCAGACCCCGGCTTCCATCTGCCGTCGGGCATATGCGGTTCTAAAATTTTTCGAGTGAGGCTCTTTCCCATCATGTATTCCTTGTGTATACAGTCTTGTAGGTTTTTGAAAGTAAGGATTTTTCTCATACTATAGATTAGTTGTCAATACTATTGCAACTATTGCAATATGAGCCTGTTTGCGCAGATCTGGACTTACATGTTATTTTTGACTGGAACATCGGATTTTTATTGACAGCTTGGATAGTAATATTTGAAACTACCTCAATGTAGTAATATTTAGGAATTTGAATTACCCCATAAAAAGGAGGCGATATGGATATTCGTATCGAAGTGCGCAATACAGAGATGCTTGAGGAATGGGATGAAAAAATTAGCGAAGAGGTCTCAAGGCTTGAATCTCATTATCTACATATTATTCATGATCTCCGTTTAAGTATGATAGCCACCGCTCATCACAGACTCGGGGCCTTTGAAATACGGGCGGTAGCCACTGTTCCCGATGATACCATTGTAATAAAAAAAAATGGTGAGTTGGTTGTTCCTCTAATTGTCGAGGTCTTTGATGACCTGAGTCGTCAATTGAGAGAATACAATCGAAAACGCCAGCATTTGACGCGTCAGGAGATACCGTGTGCAATAGGAACTGTCCGTCGTGTTGTTCCTGATGGTGACTACGGATTCATTCAAAGCGCTGACGGCAGGGAGATTTACTTTCATAAAAATTCCGTCAAAAAGGTTTCTTATAAGGATCTTCGTGAAGGTGATTCTGTTGAGTTTTGTGAAGAGGCTGGAGAAAAGGGACCACAGGCAACCTGGGTGCGTCTGAAAAGGAGACGGACAACATAGTTTCCGGTGTAGTTTTATAAAAATCTCATATTATATATAATATTGACGGAATTGTTTCCTTTTGTTATATCCATATTAACAAGGAGATATGACTTTGTACGAAACTATTAATCTTATTTTTTTCTTGTTTTTCAGATATATTGGTTAAGATTTTTATATCTTAGCCGAGTTAATTGGAAACAATTTTGTGGAAAAGAATTTATAATTTAATAAAAAGTCTCGTATAAAAGAAGGGTGCTCTACATGAAGAAGAGAATCTTGCTTGTTGATGATTCAATGATGTCAAGACTGATGATAAAAAAATGTTTGCCGTCATCCGATCAATATTCATATGAATTGCAGGAAGTGGATGGTGGGACAAAATGTTTAGATTCCTATCGTAAGGCCCCTTATGATCTCGTATTGTTGGATCTTACCATGCCCGACATGGATGGTTTCGAAACATTGGAGAAATTAAGAGAAATGGATCCTGATGCAAGGGTGGTAATAGTAACGGCTGATATACAACAAAAAGCAGCGGAACGGGTCTTTGCGTTAGGTGCGCTGGAGGTGGTTAAGAAGCCTACATCACAAGAAAAAATGACGGCCGTACTGGAGAAGTATTTATAAAAATGGAAGTACTAACAGAGTTGCGGCAGGCCGCTTTACAAGAAATAATCAATATTAGCTTTGGACGTGCTTCTGCTTCTCTGGCGGAATTGCTGAATGCGTATGTCGCCCTTAACGTGCCGAACGTTCAGGAAATTGCACAATCACAAATTTTTGAAGTGCTTGAGCAGCGTGTAGGAATTGACAAGGATATTACAGTTGTGCAGCAGTCATTTACAGGTGATTTCGAGGGAGAGGTCC
>JAUWMN010000051.1 GCA_030613165.1 Desulfobacterales bacterium | reverse complement strand
TGTAACTGTTTGATATTGATAATGAATTCACGTTTATCAAGCTTGGCCTGAAAACACTCATATTTTCAGTGGGTTAGAAGCACTCGCAACATAAGGCAAGGTATCTGGAATTTGAAGACATCAGATTTTACAACCTTTCTGTATATCTTTACAATTTACATGATAAACAGAACTGTATAATCACTTGTTAAACCCCTTAAATAAAGGAGTAAATTATGGCTAAATACTCTATCCATGTGTTTTGTAATGAGTGTACTGATGTTCATCCAACAGGAATCGTAATTAACTTAGATGATGGCCCTGTTAATAAAGCTTCTATTGGTGATACATACGCTGGGAAAGAATTACCAATAGAAGTCGCTACACTGAAAAATAATACTTTTACATGTCCGAATACCAGTAAACCATTTTCGCAATCTGATAATGATCAAGTTTTTTTGGTTCCAATATCTAACTGAGACAGTTTTTTATACTCTTCAATTGGGATGATTGCATATCCATCTAAGTGAGGAGATATTTGAAACTTTTCATCCATACTAAATATTATTTCGCCGTCTCTTCCATTAAGAATGCAGTTTTTTGAATATGATGTACTTATATCATTTTTTATCATAATAACCCCCAAAATTGGTTTAACAATTAAATGCAGGCGACGGAAAACCACCGCGCTTGATTAATGCGTTACAGATAACTCCAACATATCAAAGCAGGTCAATGTAGCGATTAGCTGCTATTAATGGATCGTCCTAAAATCCGGTATTTGCTTTTCATTTGTTTTTGTAATCTTCAATAAATTCCGATATAGTCCAACCAACAGATATGGCAAGAAACCTAAAAAACCTTGACCCGCTAAAAACTAAAGGTTAATTTGGGTAATGGAAAGTTGGAGCTCATTTTAGCTTTGTTCTTAATAACGGTAAGGGGGAGTTATCTTAATTTTAACCTTTTAATGAATAGGAGGTAAAAATGGCACCAGAAACATCAGTAAAGTTAAAATTTCTAGCTGGAGGAATCGCGATCGGTATAGTCGTATGGTGGATACTCGGATTTACGGTCTTTGGCTGGGTTACTGGTGGCACAGCTCAAGAGAGGATTGATAAGGCAGTGTTGCCGCTAGCGGCGGAGATCTGCGTCAAAAATTTTAAGACTGATCCCGATTTTGTGAAGCATTTGGCCGCGCTCAAGAAGGAAGACAGTTGGCAGAGGGGTAATTATATTGAAGAAAAAGGCAAGTGGGCGGTTATGGCCGGCGATGACGCTCCTAAGTATGGAGTAGCCGACGCATGCGTTGAGAAGTTAAGTGATTTGCTAAAATGAGTAAATACTAATGGGGGAAGGAATTAAGAGTGGCTTAGAATTATTGGGCCACTTTTTTTATTTGTTTAAAATTAGCTAAAATGGAAAAATACCAGCAAGTAGAATATGTAAATTTCATAAAGAATGTGAAAGTATAAAAAAAATTGTCCTACATTTAATAATATAAAAGATGTAGATTATTCTTGTGCAAAAGCAAGAGGTTTATCTCTTATAAACCCTAACCTCTAATTAATTATTATTAATTAACAAGTCAGTAGCTGACGGAAAGAAACAAATAGTTTTTCTGAAGGTTCAGAATGCTTTTAGCATGAGGTTTATCTTACACGTTTTGAATCCAAATATCTCCAACATACCTGGAATTTTGATGGACCAAAAAACGTTGTGATATCATCAATCCCAGTCCTTGGGACTATGGTTGCGATAACTGCTATGAAAACCAACATATCAAGCGGCTGAAATCGTGAGATATTCAAATTATATATGTCATAAATCAATAAAATGTGATAGTTGGGAGTCTGGCAAGATATATGCAATCAAAAGGGTTTTGACTACCAGGGGTATACTGGGGTTCTCTTGGATTGAAGTATTTGGCAAGTAGCTTGTATTCCGACCGGACCCCAGACTACTTATCGTTATATACACTTTGAGCCAGCGGATTTTGCTTCGTTTACCAATAGAATACTTAAAAATGCGGGGATTCCAGTGTCAAGCAAAATACTTGATTTTTTAGTACCGTTTCGGCTAACGGATCTTACACAAGATATTGTAGTATGTCAGTTTGATTCGAATGCCTTTATTGAAGCATACATTGTTGGGGTATCCGTTTGATACCAAACGCTTTATGTGATCTGTGATACATAGAAACAGATATCTAAAAATGAACGCTAAAATAACCGGCAGTTAAAATCGGTGTGGGGCGTAGCGGAACACCGATTTTAACTGTCCGGTTCATTGACGGGTTATATTCTTTGCCCGCAATAAGTTATAGAAATCTTTTTTTAATATATTTTCAACGTATTATAGCTGATGTCCGTAACTTCTCCTTTCCAGAATTCCTCATGAGCGCCGCCGGGCAATATTCTTGTAATCAGAAATTTTGTAGGAACTTTAATGCCGTTGAATTCCTTATAGTGACTTCTGACAGCAACAGAACCTACTTTCTGAAATTTACCGTCAATTTTATCATAACGGTCATCTGATTCATATTTTACAATTTCGCCCGTATCGTTGAAATAAAACCTGTATGTTCCTATATTATTGCCGTCAGTTACTGCAAGTTCCGCACTGTTTCCGTCAATCGGCTTCCATTTTATATATTCACACGGAAGCAGGGCTGTCGGAAACATGACTGCTTCGCCGATCCAGCGGAGAAATGAGGTCTCATTAAGCTCTTTTATGTCATCTGCTTTGAGAACATTAAGTCCTGACAGCATGTTCACAAACATTCCACCTTTACCATGCCGGTATTTGTCACGTATATCAAACCATACAGGACCTTGTTTCATAACCGCATCGAATATCATACCGGGCGGTTTTGCAGTAAAATACTGACGGGTATTCATCTCTGTCCATTCCTTCTGTTCGGGTCTTCTGAACTGTCCCACAGCTTTCATTCTGACAAACCGGATATGTTCCTGACCATCTTTGAGAACATGTCTGAAATATCGCTGAACAGGGGCGGGAAGGTTCTCGATGTTTTTTAAAGAATAAGTCATGGCTCCTGTATTTTTTGCCACAGATATAAGTTCTTCAACTTCATTTTCAATCATCCGGTTCATTGAATAAGAATTAATTATAATAAACAGAAGTATTCCGAATATAAAAATACATATTACTGCCGAACCAATTTTTATGAACCGTTTTTTATTCATGATATTTTCTCCGTTTGTTTGGGAATATAACTTTGAAATCGTCTGCCTAATTGCAGTATTTATTTTAAAGCCACTCATCATTTTGATTTTTTTATATATCTTGATAATCATCTAATATAGTCAGTATTATCAATATGTTGCTATATGTGTTACATATATGCAACCGGGATGAAGATTCACAGATGAACCTGAATGCCTAGCCTACCCAAATATATAGTATGTGGTCTCATTTCACTGAATCGAATATTAGTCGATCGCGGAGTAGTGCTATCAGGATGTTATGATTAAAATGCGTTGGTCTGGCATCAATAACAGAGACCACAACTCCAAAGATCAATTCGGCAAGCTGATCCCTTTTTCTCCTTTTTCGTATTGATGTTTATTCATTTAAATTGTTTTGGAACCCCCCTTTTACGTGCCCTTTAAGAGGTAAGTGGAGTAATCAAATGTTTCTTACGCATACTACCTACTTTCTTTATGAAAACCAGCCGGAATGTCCTCATTTCGAGTAAAGATGAAACTGGGAGCATTATTTTTCAGTAGGAAACATGGCTTCATTTTCAGGAGAAAGCATATCTTTCCATTCTCCTGTGTTCAATAGAATACAGATCTTCCCATCCCTCTTCTTCTCGTAGAAAAGGAGATCATCTCGGCCATCACTGTTTAGATCGACGATATGCATAAACGGAGATGTAAAAACTCCGGACTGGGTGAGAGGTTTTGAAAAAAGATCCCCGTCCAGATTCTTTGGATAGATTGTGATTTTTTCATCACGGGCTATCAAAAGATCTCTGCGCCCATCGCCTGTAAAATCACCTCCCAGGGTCGGCCAGGTCCCAT
This sequence comes from Desulfobacterales bacterium, assembly GCA_030613165.1. Taxonomy (GTDB): domain Bacteria; phylum Desulfobacterota; class Desulfobacteria; order Desulfobacterales. The sequence continues at coordinate 4,248 of JAUWMN010000051.1, read as the reverse complement.
GAAAACGGACCCCATGAGTGAGATCAATCTGATAGCTTGTTTTACGGTGGAAATCAGGCTGTGTCGGATATTGGTTATCGCTTCGCAGCAGGTAAATGGATGTGTTCACATCTACTCGCTTGGAGATGAGATTTTTAACGATATTCCAGAAACCGACCCGGATATAAGAGAGAAGCAGGTCTCCCCTGCCGTCTCCGTTTACGTCTTCTATGTTGACCCCCGGTGTAATCCCGTCCACGGTGATTGTTTGGTCGGGCTGGGGCGAGAAGGGACCGTCAGGCTTTTGCTGATTCAGAAAGATGAAAACTATTATTTTTCTTTCCAGGAATTTACCCGTGCTTTTTGTAAGTGTCAGTATCACATCCACAAATTTATCCCCATTCACATCTACTGGCGTCGAGAGGAATGAGAGGTTTGTTTCAGAGTCTCTCCCTGAAGGGCGAACCGGAAATACGACTGTGGCTGATGGTTTAGGGCTGAAATGTCCGTCGGATTGATGCAGATACACAGTGACCGACTCCTGTTCAGTAAGAAGCAGGTCGGGGAGACTGTCACCGTTAAAATCCTCTACAAAAATTCTAGGGAGACGGAATTCGGCGTGTATAGAAAAATCCCTGAATGCGCCATCATCTACCTGATCACTAAACAGGAAAGTGCGCGGCCCTAGGGTTACCCTCTCGGTCTTCCGCCAGTCCTCGGAGCCGCCCCGGTCAAAAAACACAAGGGAGTCAAATTGGGGCAGCAGCAGCGTTTTGCGGCCATTGCGCTTCCAATCCACAAATAGACGCGCCCGAGGTAGAGACCCGGCTGCCGGGAAAACGGTGATGGTGGGGAAAGAGAGAAGATTATGAGGGGTAGTGGAAAAATTACCGTCCTCCCCCTGGGGGTAGTAACTGATACCGTGGCCGGTTAGATAGAAAATCTCCTTACCTGGAGACGGAGCAACGTCCCCCACTTCGAACATGGTGGCAGCGTGGTCGACCTCCCATCGTTGACGGGCAGTCGTGGGATACTGTGCTGAGGTGTCGGCACTGAAGATTGAAATCCACCGCTTCTCTTTCGGATAGACGCCCGTTTTATGTACCACGACAATTTCGGCCAATCCTCTACCGTCCAGGTCGGACGGAGTGATGGAAAGCATTCTGCCCTCAACAATAAGGGATTGGGCAGAAAAGAGGCCGGCACCTTCACCATACCCTTCAAAGGAAAAAAGACAGATCAAAACGAGAAAGAAATAGAACAAGAGGCCTTGCCCTCTGTACAAGTGCTTATGAAGGTGGTTGAATGTCATTGATATCTCCTGTTTAAATGGTCAAGCCGACTTATAATGATCCTTTTTTAGCTTATCACCTTGATCCTGCTCAAATTAAGGGACTTTAAAAACCTTCACAGGAACCCTTTTGCCTTTGACGGTTGTTACGGAAAGACTTGTCAGAACAAAATCATTGGCGAGATTAACCTTTGTCTTAGCACAGATGAAGATGTCCGTGCCCATTTCCATAGGATGTCCCCGTATGTATTTCCTTAATCCCTTCTTTCCAGGTATGGGCTTCCCCTTGTATAAAATCGGGGGACTCCAAAAAAACCGGTGAAGAAATTCGCAATATTTTCTATCACCCTTCTTCTGGAACTTATGTGGGTTTCTTTCTTTTTTTCTGCAATGTCCGGCGTTTTTCTCTCCAGGTTTTTGGAATGAGTGTCCTCACGTTCCATCATGATCCGATAGGCTTGCACTGGTTTAGGAATGTTCTTAACCTTCTTTTCGCCAAGATACTCGTAGTTTAGTGGTAGCTTGTCCTCGATTTGATCGTACACTGTGCTGGAAATGCAAATGCCTCCTGGGTCGGCAATGGCTTCCAGCCTAGCGGCAATGTTGACTCTGTCGCCATATATTCTATTTCCTTGATCAATCACATCCCCAAGATTGATGCCGATACGAAACTCCATCTTACGGTTTTCGGGCAAGTCCCGATTCATCTCCTTGAATTTCTTCTGGACGCTTACGGCACATTGTACGGCATCCATGACACTGGGGAATTCAGCCATGAGATTGTCACCTGGAGAGTCGACGACACGACCTTGGCATCTTTCAACAAGTCCTGTCATCATCCGCTTATACGAAGTCAAGGTACTTACCGTGGCGGCCTCGTCCTCGCTCATGAGTCGGCAGTACCCCACAACGTCAGCGATGAGAATGGCCACAAGCTTACGCCTCAGATCTTGCGTTGAAATTGATTTGCCCGTCACATGTGCAGTGTTGCTGGTTTTCACAAGATTAGACGCGTCAGTCAAGTACGTTGGCGAGAGACTGTCGTCTAATAATTTGTCGTGATTTATAGCAAGAGCAATGGCCATCTCGGCAAGCTGCCTGGGTACCAAAACGTACTCAACACGTGTCATTTCATGAGGGTGCTCGTATGTGTCCACATTAGGCTTCACAACAGCTAACGGAGTACCATAGGAGCTTGTCTCAGGTTTTTCGGTTTTTGAGCCGCAATGGTTCATCATTTTCATGTCTGCGTTCCTTCTTTTGCTCACATGTAAAATGGGGTTACCTACGTTATCGTTCTTTAGCCCACTCCCAAACACAATCTCGATCCCGGCGAAGGCTGTTTCTAAGCAGCAGATCAATCCCGCCTAAATACCCCTCCCTTGACACCTGAGATATTGCAGCTCCCGCTGCCGTCGCTCTCTATCGTCACATCTTTTTCGACATCGTGGATATCAATGGAGCCGGAACCATCATCGACTAAAACACCGCCGTCGCCCCCGCTAACTTCAATGGATCCACTTCCATCCATGAGCGTGAGATCGCCTCCGATCTTCTCAGCGGAAATGCCTCCCGATCCGTCTTTTACGGTGACATCGCCCTGGATGTTACGAACATCGATACTTCCAGATCCGTCAACAATGGTGAGATTCCCTTTTGTGTCTCTGACTTCAATGGATCCCGATCCGTCTTTGATGCTCACATCGCCGTCCATGTGCCTCAACCTGGTTGAACCTGAACCATCATCCACCTTCAGGTTGAGATGCGGAGGCAGAGTGACAATGAGATTGACTCGAACGTCTTTGGGTCCCCAGAAGCTGTCATTTATTTTGCTTTTCAAATAGGCGACAGTCCCCTTTAATTCCAGCGATAATTCAATCTTGTCTTTGATGAATTCTTTAGCTTTCTTGTCAGATATTCCCTCTATTTCGATCTCTGCCTCTACCTTAATGTCCTGTTGCTCCTTCCCCTCAATGACCAAAGCACCGGCTCCGCATGAAATGTCCAGAACCTGAATGCCTTTGGCCTCCATGTTTAATTCCCGTTTTTCCCTGTAGGTTGACGCCTGAGCATTTACAGCAAAAAAAATGATTGCTAACCCTACGATGATTGTCTTCATTATTCTCCTCCTTTTGTGTTTCAGATAATGATTTTGGCAGGGCCAGATGGAGATTTTAGAGGAAGGCGCATAAATAATACGTCCTCGAGAAAATCTATCCCGCTTACAGAGGGATCCAAAATCTTTCTCTGGAATACTATAACTGTTTTTTGTATATGGTTTCGGAAAACCCGTTTTGATGAAACACATTGCTTATATTCCTTATTCCCGTATGACTTTACAGGGCCCGTCTTTGCGAATGCTCTCTTTCCGGACCTCGCCGTCATAGATGACTTTCCCGACACCTTTGATCTTTCCGGTGAGCTCACCGCCAGCCATGGACAGCTCGATCTTGTAGACACCTTTATAACGAAGGTCAGCATTGATCACTGAATTCCGCTTTAGGTTCAAATTGGATAGACCCTCTCCTTTTAAGCGTAGGTTGTTAATATGATTTCCTGTTCCTGTGATGGAAGTGGAGCCCGTTGTGTAGACCGTTAAGCTTTCGCTGCTGAAGCCGCTGAGTTCTAAACTCACAAGGCCACTCAAGCGTAAGTCGGACAATGATGGCATAGTTATCAGGGCCGTCACCTTTCCAGGACTAGGGCTCCATTTTTTGTCTGTCCTCAGAATCAGGGCTGCTCCCTGCTTTTCTACTGACAGGTTCTCCATTACATCTTCGGGTGCCTTCACCTCTATCTGAGTCGTTTCTCCACGAGTTAACTCGACTTCCCAGTGGCCGGTTACCTCGATCGCGGTAAAGTCAGCCAAAGGGAACTCCCGAGACACTATGGGTTTGTCTGAATCTATCAGTCTCTCCGTGGTTATGCTGTTTCCAAGCGTCAACCGGAATATCAGCAAAAAAACAATTACAATCCCC
>JAUWMN010000009.1 GCA_030613165.1 Desulfobacterales bacterium | reverse complement strand
CCAAGCAGAGCAAACATATTTGAAAGCCCTATCCTTAGATCCTGAATTGCGCGTCTCTTACACAGAATTGGCCCAGCTTTATGAAAAGAAGGGCGAGCGGGAAAAGGCTGAGTCAGTATTGAAGAAGATGATCCGGACTTTGGGACCCAATCATCAAAACTTCTACACACTTGCACGCTTTTACGAAAGCACCGAGCAGTGGGACCGGGCGGAAAAGACTTATATAGAAGCGGTGCACCACGCGCCTCAGGAACAGCGTACACCCTTAATGAACCTGGGAGCTTATTACGCAAGAAGAAATTCCTACAAGAAAGCTTTGGAGACGATGCAGAAGGTAGCAGCCATTAATAAGGGCGACCTGAATATCATGGTAAACATTGCGCGGTTGCATTTTGATTTTAAACATACGAAGGATGCTGAGTCTGTGTTAGATGAAGTCCTAAAAAAAGAAAAGGAATATCTTGCGGCAAACCTTTTAAAAGGAAGACTTTATCTGCTCAGAGGCGACTTTGTTAATGCCTTGAATCGGTTCGACTTAGTGGTACGAAGACGGCCTCGCTACGCCATGGGTTATTACTTTAGGGCTCTCGCCTTGATAGGAAAGGGGGAGCGGAAGCCGGCAGAACAGGACCTACTGATGGCAGTGAAGCTCAGTCCGCATCTGGCGGAAGAGGTCCACGGCATATTAAAAAACCTCGAAGCGCCCGCCGGCTCGAAATAAAAGGAACAAATGAAACGTTTTCCCTTCAAAATATTGTTAATCAGCATTATCCTGCCTCCTTTATGCTATATTTTGACACTTCAGCTGTTGGATAGCTACTTTCAAAAACATGAGGAATCTCAAATCAATCAGATCCTTATCCAGAACGACGAAGCCCTTTATGAAGGTCAATACACAGTCAAGGAAGAAATCAACAGGAACATAGGGGAATATCTAAGCCGATGCCTTAAGTACAAACTGGGTGTCAAAATAGACATCCTGGTAAAGACAAAGGATGATCACATACTCTATCCAAGCCAGTTTGAAATGGGTCACAAAAGCTTCCAGGAAGCAGACGATTTCTCTGAACTCCAGGTCGAAGCCCTTAATTATGTGGAAGTCGGCGCAGAAAATTACAAAATTTTAAACGAAGGCCTGACCCTGAATGTTAACGTTAAGATAAAACACTACGGTTTGTTGTCGAACAGCATCATAGGTTTTTACATATTTATTTTTGTCTTGATCGGCCATAGGTTTATCAAGAAGGAAATAAGAGAAACAGAAAGACAGGAGAAAAAGCACGAAACGGTCGTCCGAGGTCTTACCAGGCGGTTGCGCAAGGCTGATACCGGACTGAAAGCGGTGAAAGTCAACCAGGTCGATTACTTAAAAAAAATCGTGGGTCTCAAAAAAGACAAAAAAGACCTTTCAAAAGATGTTGATGCATTTTTGGAAGAGATTGAAAAACTGGAAGAAGGGTTGGAGTCCCAAAAAGACCTGAAAGAATCAATAGAATATGAGGTTTTGGAATTACGGGAAGAATTGGATCGTCTGCAAGGAAAACTCCAAAAGCCAAAGAAAAAGAAGAAAAAGGTTGAAACTACGGGGAAGAGGTTTAAGGTACTTTACAAAAATTTAGTCTTTACTGAGCGGGCCATCATAGGTTTTCTGTCACTCACCAATGAATTTCAGCTCAAAGCTGAAGATATTATACACAGGCTCAATGAAGACGTCTCTCTTGTATCTGTCAAAAGAAGGGTGTTCGGCAAGGGCGGAAAAATGAATATTCTGGAGGTGGCTTTTTCTTATTCAGGAAGGATTTATTTCCAACAGGATGATCAACCAAAGACCAAAATCGCGGCAATCGGCACGAAAAACACCCAGGACCAGGACCTTGCCTATCTCGAAAGTATAAAATGATCCCGAATAAAAAATAGTTGAATCTTCTAAGTGTATACTGTAACGTTGAGTATCAAACTCAAGACTTTTTATGAAACCATCAATACTGATGAAACTTACGATTTTTCAGCGTCTTGTTCTCGGCTACCTGAGTATTTTTTTGCTTGTCGTGGCTTTGAGCACGTATACGATTTACCAGCTGTATCGTCTCAATAAACTTACACATCTTATTCTTCACGTGGACAACGTTGCGATAAATGATATAAATAAGATTAGAGACTCATTGTTATCCCAGCTCCGATATGAAAATAAGTATCTTCTCACGAGAGACGAAAGTTTTTATAAACAATTTCAGATAGCAAAACAGGATTTTGTCCGATATCTTTCCGGACTGTCTTATGATTCTAAGTCTGATCAGGGAGCTTGGATAGAGCGGATAAAGGAACTCCACTCCGAGTATCTCGCTCTTTTTGAAAAAGAGGTGCAATATCTGAACGAGGGGAAAAACCTTTCAGAAATTTCTTATAAAGAAGAAAAACAGGAGCATGTTAATAGCGTAATAGATTTTTTAAAAGAATTAAATACTTATACACAAGCTAATATCGACGGAAAAATGAAGACCTTGGAGGCGACCGGCAAAAGAGCCGCTGAGATGTCTTTGATTATGACAATAACCACGTTGCTTGTCGGACTCTTTATTTCTTTGGTAATTACCAAGAGTATCAATAAGCCCCTTTCTTTATTGAAAGATCGGACTAAAAAAATCGCTCAAAGCGGGGTGTTTGATGGATATTTAGACTTGTCATCTCCGCCTGAAGTAAGAGATTTGGCAGCTTCTTTTAATTTTATGTGTGCCAAGCTGAAAAAATTAGATCAAATGAAGGCTGATTTTCTCTCCCATGTTTCTCACGATCTTCGTACACCGCTGACATCAATAAGAGAGGGGACCAATTTATTATTAGAAGGGGTAGGGGGGTCTGTTACAGATAAACAAAAAAGGCTTTTGACTATTATTGGTGAAGAAAGCAACCGTTTGATACGCTCTGTCAATTCTCTCCTCGATCTGTCAAAAATTGAGGCGGGTATGATGCCGGAAGATTTTGAACGGATGAATGTTGTCCCACTTATTAATCAGGTAATATTCGAGACAGAGCCACTTGTGGAAGGGAAAAACATACAGGTTACAGGAAAAATCTCCGGAACATTGCCGGAGGTAAAGATAAACCGTGAACGTATTCTTCATGTATTAAGAAACTTGCTTGGCAACGCGATTAAATTTACCCCGGAAGGTGGAAAAATATGGGTAAGCGCGGACTCTGCCGACCATGAGGTAACTGTTTCGGTAGCTGACACAGGGCCTGGCATACCAGAAAAAAAACTATTTTCCATATTCGATAAATTTCATCAGGTATCAACAAAAGATCAGAAAGAAAAAGAGGGTACAGGTTTAGGGCTGTGTATAGCAAAAAACATCATAAATGTCCACGGAGGGAAGATATGGGCGAAAAGCAAGATTGGTCAAGGAAGTACCTTTACTTTTACCTTGCCGGTCTAATTCTGCTTACTTCTTCCGGATGCGCCACATGCGCGGGTTTACAAAGCAGATTAAGTGCGTATAAGTATCTTTCCCGTGCGGAGACACTTTTGGAACAGGGCGATTATGCAAAGGCGGCACAGGAGAGTCAACGATCATTAGATTTAGCAGGCAAGAAGTCGCCGGGAGATAAGGCGCTATTTACCTTGGGATTGATATACGTGCATTATGGAAGGACAAAAAAGGACTATGATAAATCTCTTGCCTCTTTCAAACAAGTCGTATCAGATTATCCTAAAAGTCCTTTGGTCGAGGAGTCAAAGATATGGATAGCTACACTGCAAGCGATTGAAAAAACAAAGAAAAGAAAATTTGAGAAACCTGTTAGATACGAGGGGAAAATAGGGGAATTCCTTGATCATGCCGAAGAGCTTATAGGCCGGGAAGACTATGAAGGGGCCATAGCGGAAAGCCAAAAAATTCTTGATTTGACCGGAGAGGATTCGCCGGGAGATGAGGCCTTTTTTGTGTTAGGATTAGTATATGCGCACTATGGGAATGCAAAGAGAGATTATGAAAAATCTCTTGGCTACTTCAAAGAGCTTGTGTCAGACTATCCAGAAAGTCCGATGGTGGAGCGGGCAAAAATCTGGATAGGAGTGCTGGAAATTCTTGAGAAGATGAAACAGGTCGATATTGAACTTGAAAAAAAGAAAAAAGAATGGACTGAGTAATATGTCGCTTGGAAAGATTTTAATTGTGGATGATGATAAGAACCTCCTCGAACTGTTGCAAACAAGAATAGAGGCGGCAAAATATGAAGCCGTAATATCACAGAAGGAAGACGTAGCGCTTGAGCTTGCCAAAAAGCATGTTTTTAGCCTTGCGATTGTCGACTTGAAATTGATGCGTACGGATGGGATCAGCTTAATGGAGGAGCTTCATGCGATAAATCCGGATCTTCCGGTTATCATCCTCACCGCTCATGGCAGTGTTGAAAATGCGGTAGATGCAATGAAAAGAGGAGCGTATAGCTACCTCTTAAAACCGTTTGATGCGCGGGACCTCCTTTCTCATATCGAAAAAGCGTTGGAAAAACGCAAGCTGGCTATAGAAATTAAGATACTGGAGGGCAGCCTCGAGGAAAAGTATGATTTTAAAAACATTGTGACCCGAAGCGAGAAAATGCGGAATGTACTCCAGCAGGTAGCCCGCATCGCACAGACCGATTCTACCGTATATCTGCACGGTGAAAGCGGTACGGGAAAAGAGTTGATCGCCAAAGCAATCCATTTGAGCAGTCCCAGAAAGGAAGATCCTTTTGTAGCTGTAAACTGTGCCGCCATACCCGATACACTCCTTGAAAGCGAACTCTTTGGCTATAAAAAAGGAGCATTTACTAACGCTATTCGAAATAAGCGTGGACTCTTTGAACAGGCTCACGGTGGGACAATGTTTCTTGATGAAATCGGGGAGATGTCTCCCGCTCTTCAGGCAAAGCTGTTAAGAGTATTGGAGGTCCACCAGTTTCATCCGGTAGGGGCGGAAAAACCAGTAGATGTAGACGCGAGATTGATTGTGGCAACCAATAAGGACATTGTGCAAGAGGTAAAAAACGGACTTTTCAGAGAAGATCTCTTTTATCGAATACATGTTATCCCTATTTGTCTGCCCCCGCTGAGGGAAAGAAAGGAAGATATACCGGCGTTAACCAAACATTTCTTGAAAAAATACAACAAAGAGATGAAAAAAGATATCTCTGACATTACACCGGGAGCTATTCAGAAACTGATGGTTCATGATTGGCCTGGAAACGTGCGAGAGCTGGTCAATACTATTGAGTATGCGGTTGCAATGACCACAAAGAATGTGATTACAGAAGAAATGGTTTTGCCGCATAAGAACATTGTCTCAACCGAATTCCAACTAAAACCATTGAAAGAGGCCAAGGGGGAGTTCGAAAAAAGTTATCTGATTAATTTACTTGAACTAACCAAAGGAAATGTAACCAGGGCGTCGGAGATGGCCTCAAAGTATCGGGCGGACTTTTACAACCTGCTTAAAAAATATAATCTGAGCCCCAAGGATTTTAAAAAGTGATCTAAAGGCACTTTTCAATATTCGTGTAAATTCGTGTTCATTCGTGGCTAAATCATCAATATTAGATTTTCAAACTTGAATGGAAAAAAACGTTGCACTTGAAGTTCGTTTGAGACGCTGCAGAAACGTAATTACACTCGGGGTACGACCTAATTTTTCCGCTTACAAAAATTGGGAAAGGGACCTCATACGAAATTCTTCTGTTATATATTATCCCACCGCTTTCTACGCTGACATCTTTGACACCATAGGAAAGCGAACTTTTCCAACGTATCATACATACAAATTTACGCAGGATAAGATCAAACAGACCACCCTGTTCCAGCTTTTGAATATTTCGCACCCCGGGACGCACTTTTTCTATGGAAATCGTCAAAAAACTAATATTCTTAATTACTTTCAATTCCCGTTCATTGGCAAAATTCCAAGAGGGTCGGCTTTCGGAAAAGGCGTTTACTTGATCCGTGACAACCAGGAACTTGCCGATTATGTCCAATTAACGCACGTGGCCTATATTCAGGAGTATCTTGAATTCGATCGTGACCTCCGTGTGGTGATTATGGGGAATCGTATAATTCACGCGTATTGGCGCATCGCTCCAGAGGGCGACTTTCGTACCAACGTATCTCAGGGAGGAGAGATCAGTTTCAACAATATACCGGAGGAAGGCCTTGATTTGGCGCTCGACACAGCCAGGCAGTGCCGCTTTGATGACGTGGGCCTGGACATATGTTTTGCCGGGGGACGCTACTGGGTTCTGGAGGCAAATATGAAGTATGGAAAAAAGGGGTTCAAAGAGGCCGGGATCGATTATTATCGGCTTGTAGAGGAAATGATTGATAGAAATGAAATTTAAGGATTTAGGGATTGCGAATTGAGGGATTGAGGGATTGAATGTATTCCATTGTAATTCCTCAATTCCTGAATCCCTTAATTCCTTAATTCGCGGTTTATCATGATTAATTTAAGAGAGATAAAACAGCTTTTAAATGACCGAGAGCGGAAATTCTTGTCACCCCATGCCACACTGAGCAGGGATGCGGTCAGACGTGTCCCGGATCCGCGTATTGAGGAAGGGCATCGTCAGGAATTTTCAGTTGATTCAGACCGTATCCTTCATTCCGCCGCGTATACTCGTTACATTGACAAGACCCAGGTCTTTTCCCTTGTAGACAACGATCAAATTACTCACAGAGTTCTTCATGTGCAGCTTGTGTCAAAAATCTCCAGAACAATCGGTCGCTTCTTGAATCTGAACGAAGACCTCCTTGAGGCGATCGCCTTAGGACACGATATCGGTCATTCCCCATTTGGACACGACGGCGAGACCTATTTGTCAAAGCTGTGCGTAGCGCACGGAATAGGTCCGTTTCAACATAACCTTCAGAGCGTCAGATTTCTCGAAAAAATTGAAAGACACGGGAAAGGTTGGAACCTGTCGATTCAGGCGTTAGATGGTATTTTGTGTCATGACGGCGAAGTCCACAGCGACATGCTTCAGGCGATTCACAAAAAAACCTTTGAGATGTTTGACCGAGAACTTCTTGAAAAACATAGAAATCCTGGCCTTAACCTCGTTCCTATGACTCTTGAAGGATGTGTTGTTCGCATAGCCGACACTATTAGTTATATCGGGAGGGATATCGAGGATGCCATACTCCTCGGTCTAATTAAGCGATCCGATATTCCAGGAGATGTTGTTGCGCGTCTGGGCGATACCAACGGGACTATAGTCTACAAATTGGTGGAAGACGTAATTGAGAACAGCTTTCAGCAACCATATGCCGCCTTTAGTCGGGAGGTATCCGGAGCGGTTAAGGAACTAAAGGAGTTCAATCTGAAATATATTTACCTTAATTCTAAAATAAGGCCGGATTCCGGCAAGATAGAACATCTTTTTAAAGTGTTATTTGAACAATATCTAAGCGATCTTAAGAAACAGAGGACGGATTCGAAGATCTTCCGTTGTTTTCTCGACAACATGGATGATTCCTATAGCGCGGACACCTCGAACCCTGAGATTGCAAGAGACTATATTGCCGGCATGACAGACGAATTTTTTCTGAAGGAATGCAATGGACTTTTGTTTCCAAGACGCCTTGGGAGTGAATTTTAATAGTGGAACCGGAAAGCATCTATAGAGAGTTATGTTCGGTGGCTGAAAAGCTCGGAGTGGTGGTGTCCGAGAGGAGCCTCAGGGGGGCAAATCCTCCCACAAAAAGTGGAATTTGCAAAACAGGAGGGCGTTATATTGTGGTCATTGACAAAGCTGAGCCGATTACTGTCAGAATCGATCTGTTGGCCTCATGCCTGAATCGTATAGATCTTGATAATGTATATCTGATGCCGGCGATTAGGACTGTCCTTGAAAAAAAAGAAAGGGATTAGGGATTGCGAATTGGAAGAGGGTTGAGGAATCGGTGCCGCGGGGGTTATATTAATGTGTTTGCGAAGCCATGACCGCATTCGGGCCAAAGTTTACATAATATACATTATCAGACGTTGTAAAAAATTGAGGGATTAAGAAATTGAAGGATTATAAAAACTTGGTGGGGGAAAATCCCTCAATTCCTTAATCCCTCAATTCCCCAATTTCTTTGTTTTCTTTATTGTTGTCATTTATTCTCTGTGTTATACCGGTTCCACAATGGATAATCTTTTCAATCAATTGGAACAGCGCATATATACCGTTTCTGAACTAACGCACTCCATTAAATCTCTTTTGGAAGAAGCCTATCCTTTTGTCTGGGTCACCGGTGAAATCTCTAACTTTCGTGTTCCGACCTCCGGCCATTTTTATTTCACATTAAAAGACCCCGAAGCTCAGATCAATTCGGTAATGTTTCGCGGTCAAAACCGATTTCTGAAGTTTCAGCCCGAAGACGGCATGGAAGTGATTGCCATGGGCCGGATCACGGTGTTTCAGCCACGAGGCGCCTACCAGATTATTCTGGAGGTTATGGAACCGAAAGGTATCGGAGCGCTTCAACTGGCCTTTGAACAACTCAAGGAAAAACTCTCAAAGGAAGGACTCTTTGACGAAGATCATAAACGCCCTCTTCCGGTTCTGCCTGAGAAAATAGGGGTGGTAACCTCTCCAACCGGCGCGGTTATTCGGGATATTATCAATGTTGCGCGACGCAGATTTGATAACATGACCATATTAATCGCGCCGGCGCGTGTACAGGGTGACGGCGCGGACAAGGAGATAGTAAACGCCTTAGAATTATTGAATAAACGGGATGACATTGATGTGATTATCCTTGCGCGAGGTGGCGGTTCATTAGAGGACCTTCAACCTTTTAATACCGAAAAGGTCGCTCGCGCAATTTTTAAATCTCATATTCCTGTTGTTTCAGCTGTCGGGCACGAAACCGATTACCCGATTTCTGATTTTGCAGCTGATTTGAGGGCCCCTACTCCTTCGGCCGCAGCTGAGCTGGTAATCCCTCGCAAAGCAGATTTAGCAGCGCGCACCGTCGAGATTGCCGATTCACTTAGAATTACCCTTTTGAATAAAATCAGCGGACTTCGCGAGCACATATACCATCTTGCAAAACGGCTGTCAGATCCCGGGAAACAAATTGAGAATATGCGGCTTCGTGTGGACGACAATCTCTCAAGAATTGTTTATTCATTCTCGAGCGATATCAGTAAAACCGGAGACAGGCGAAACTTGTGGCACGAAAGGTTTTACCAAAGCATGCAGCGGCGCCTTGAATACCATCGCGGGGCATTTGAGACGGTTGCCGGCAAGCTTGATTCCCTGAGTCCTCTTTCTACGCTGAACCGGGGGTACAGCATTACCAGATCTCTTCCGGACTATAAAGTCGTAAAAGATGTGCAAACTGTCTCTATTGGGCAACAGGTTGAGGTGATAGTTGCTCGAGGGAGTATGATTTGCCGGATAGAGAAGAGAATAGTGCCTAAAGTTTGAAGTGAACCAAAGAAGTTTGAAGTGCCTAAAGTGAACTAAAGTGCCTAAAGTTAAGGTAGTCTGACAATTTAAGAATAACTGCGCCGAAGGCGCACTCCTTAACTTTAGCTCACTTTAGGCACTTTTAACTTTAGGCACTTCAAATTGTGAAAGGAACTAACATATGGCTAAACAGAAATTTGAGACTTCGATGAAACGTCTCGAAGATATTGTAAGAGAGCTTGAGACAGGAGAACTCTCACTTGAGGATTCTCTTAAAAAGTTTGAAGAAGGAATAAAGCTTTCAAGATTTTGTTCAAACAAGCTGGACGAGATTGAAAAGAAGGTCTCGATACTTGTACAAAGCGAAGAAAAAGAGGTAGATTTTATATCTGAAACAGAAAAAGATTCCGATGTCGATTGATCTTAAAGAATATCTTCGCGTAAAGCGTAAAATTGTCGAGGAAAGATTAGAGAGATTATGGGGTAGCGTGGACGATCCCTCCGGGTTGCTTAACGCAATGCGCTATTCCCTTATGGCAGGCGGAAAACGGCTGCGCCCTATTCTGTGCATAGCTGCCTCGGAAGCGGTAGGAGGAAGCCAGGAGGACGTAATACATGCGGCATGCGCTCTTGAATTGATTCATACCTATTCACTTATTCACGACGATCTGCCCGCTATGGACAATGACGATCTTCGGCGCGGAAAACCGACCAGTCACAAGGTTTACGGAGAAGCCGCAGCCATCCTTGCCGGTGACGCACTTCTTACGGCCGCATTCGAAATTCTGACTGACCCAAAACATATCTCTGCAAATCCCATACTGTGGATGCAGACAACCCGCCTGATCGCAAGAGCGGCAGGATACGCTGGAATGATTCAGGGGCAGATGCTCGATATCGACTCAGAGGGAAAGGATATTGAGCTCGGAGAGCTTGAAAAGCTGCATCGGCTGAAAACAGGCGCGCTCATTGAGGTGTCTGTTAGAAGCGGCGCCATTCTTGGAGGAGGCACAAACAATGAAATCAAGGCGCTTTCAGAGTACGGGAGAGCTATCGGGCTCGCCTTCCAGGTATATGACGACATATTAAATATAGAGGGCTCACAGGAACGCCTTGGTAAAAAGACCGGTACGGACCTTGACCGGAAAAAGGCCACCTACCCGCTTTTGCTCGGAATGAGCAAGGCAAAAGAAAAAGGACAAGATCTGGTGGCAAATGCCTTGCAGGCCTTGACTATCTTTGATAAAAGAGGAGAACCGCTACGGGAACTGGCAAGGTATGTAGCAGAAAGAAAGAGATAGGGTTCGTATTTATCATTTTACATTTATCATTTGTCATCTATCATTTAAAATTGCTATTACTAAAATGGCACTTTCTACAAAAAATATTGTAAGTTAAAATGATTATATGGCATCCCCGCACAAGAATTAATCCGATTCTTAATGATAAATGACAGATGATAAATGACAGATGATAAATGATATGAAATACTTAGATAAAATCAATTCTCCGCAGGATCTTAAGAAATTAGATGAATCTGAATTGCCTATGCTGGCACAGGAAATCCGGGAAGTTATAATTAAGACCGTTTCCAGAACCGGGGGTCATCTTGCTCCAAGCCTTGGCGTGGTCGAATTGACCATTGCCATCCATTATGTCTTTGACGCGCCAACCGACAAAATCATCTGGGATGTAGGACATCAGGCTTATGCACATAAGCTGCTTACCGGAAGAAGAGACCGTTTTAACACACTAAGGCAGCATGGCGGATTGAGCGGTTTTACCCGGATGAGCGAAAGTGTCTATGACCCCTTTTCTACCGGCCATAGCAGCACGTCAATTTCCGCGGGACTTGGTATACTCTGTGCCAAGCGTCTCAAGGAAGATCGCTCCAAGATAATCGTTGTCATCGGCGATGGATCAATGACAGCAGGACTCGCCTATGAAGGATTGAACCAGGCCGGCCATATCCACAAGGACCTCATCGTAATACTAAATGACAATGAAATGTCTATAGCCAAAAATGTGGGGGCGTTGTCATCGTTTTTAAGTCGGAAACTTTCTGCCAAACATTTCATGGACTTAAAACGTGATTTTGGAGATTTACTCAAGTCACTTCCACGGGTCGGTGATAACATGTATCAATTAGCCAAGAGAACCGAAGACTCTTTCAAGAGCTTTCTTACGCCGGGGATATTGTTTGAGGCTTTTAATTTTGATTACCTTGGCCCTATAAAGGGGCATCGTTTCGATCATTTGATTCCCACGCTTCGTAACATACAGGTTATGGAAGAGCCTGTTCTGCTCCATGTAACCACCAAGAAAGGGAAAGGTTATCCTCCCGCGGAAGAAAATCCTACCTATTTCCACGGGGTCGGTGGTTTTGAGATTACAACGGGCAATTGTGTTTCTTCTAAAAGGCGCATCCCTACCTATACCAAGGTCTTCGGCGATACCATGATCGAATTGGCCCAAAAGGATGAAAAAATCGTGGCCATCACTGCTGCTATGCCGGAAGGGACCGGTCTGACAGAGTTTGCGGAGCTTTTCCCGGATCGTTTTTTTGATGTGGGAATTGCCGAACAACATGGGGTTACCTTTGCCGCGGGAATGACCACGGAAGGATTTCATCCTGTGGTGGCGATCTATTCAACTTTCCTGCAAAGGGCTTATGACCAGATATTGCACGATGTTTGCCTTGAACGCCTTCCGGTTGTCTTTGCTATTGACCGCGGGGGGATTGTGGGGGATGACGGTCCGACACATCAGGGGGTGTTTGATTTTTCCTATCTGAGAAGCATGCCTAATATGGTTGTGATGGCCCCGAAGGATGAGAATGAATTGCGCAGAATGATGCGCACCGCGTTTGAATATGACGGTCCCATTGCCTACCGTTATCCGAGAGGATGTGGTCTCGGAGTCCATGTGGAATCGCCAATTGAGCCTATTCTTATAGGAAAGGGAGAAGTGTTGACCGAGGGTAGCGATGTGCTGATCCTGGCAATCGGCATAACCGTTTCCGCGGCCCTTGATGCCGCCAGGATGCTTTCAGAACAGACTATTTATGCTACGGTGGTCAATAGCCGCTTTGTCAAACCGCTTGATTCTGAATTAATTCTATCATTGGCGCAAAAGATTCCGAATATAGTGACTGTTGAAGACAACGTCATACAAGGGGGCTTTGGAAGCGCTGTACTGGAATGTATAACCGACTCAGGCATAACCGGAACGAGGATAGTCCGGATAGGCCTTCCAGACCAATTCATAGAGCACGGTCCCCAAAATTTACTCCGTAAAAAATATGGAATTGATTCCACCGCCATCATGAATGCCGCCTTGAAGTTAGCTCAGAAATAGCATATTTTGTCCCAATACGGCGTTCTCCGCAGGTTTCTATCCTCGACGTAGCGCGGCTACGCCTCCGGTAAAAACCTTTGTGCGGCCTTGTCTTGGAACAAAATATGCTATTTCTGTGTCCTATAAAATATAATAACATCAGTTCAATAGCTCTTTCTTCCCTGTTTGACACTTTCCTTCTGATAATATAATTATAGCTAATGGCCTTGATTGAAAAAAAGCGTATCGATCTTCTGTTGGTGGAGCAGGGATTGGTAAAAAGCAGGCAGCGTGCACAGGCATTGATCCTTGCCGGCAAGGTGTGCGTAAACCAAGAGGTCATAGACAAGGTGGGCGCCAAGGTCCCGGTAGGGGTCGCGCTTACCATTCGGGGCAAGGATATTCCGTATGTAAGCCGCGGGGGGCTCAAATTAGAGGCTGCCCTTGATCATTTCA
Organism: Desulfobacterales bacterium; assembly: GCA_030613165.1. Lineage (GTDB taxonomy): Bacteria > Desulfobacterota > Desulfobacteria > Desulfobacterales. Next base: position 1,045 of record JAUWMN010000009.1, on the reverse strand, counting down.
AACTAAATGTCTCCGGTCTCCTGTGTCTTGATGTGGGAGCATCAACAGGTGGTTTCACTGATTGTCTGTTACAGAGAGGCGCATCCGCGGTTACGTGCGTTGATGTGGGATACGGTCAATTAGATTGGAAACTTCGCCAGGACCCAAGGGTGACATTGTTTGAGCGAACCAATATCCGGCATCTTAAGACAGATGCCCTACCCTATCCTTTCGATTTTATAACCGTTGATGTTTCCTTTATTTCTCTTCGTATTGTTGTGCCGGCTGTCTTAAAATTCTTAAAACCCGGCGGATCTATTATCGCTCTTATAAAGCCCCAGTTTGAGGTAGGAAAAGGGGCTGTCGGCAAAGGAGGTGTGGTTCGCGATCCACACCAACATCAGGTGGTAATTGAAGACCTGAGTCAGTTCTTTCATGACTTGGGACTCAAGGTTCGGGGCGTTGTCCCCTCCCCCATTCTGGGACCAAAAGGGAATAAAGAATTTTTGACGTTGCTTACTGTATAGTGTCCGTTGCTTGTTGGTTTATTACCATATTAGTAAATATGAGAGCCACGGAGAATTACATACCCCGTCCGCTCCGCGTCCACCCCTCTCAAGAGGGGATTTTTTGAAGTCCCCTCTAACAAGAGGGGATTTAGGGGTGTGTTTTTAGAGTACCGCTCAATTCCCTTGGTAATTCAAGCAACGGACAATATACAAAGGAGATCCCATTATCATAATCACCGGCCTTAAGATCATAATCCTTCTCTTTGCCGTAAACATAGCGCCTCCTATTCTCGCGGTTTTATTAGAAGACAAATGGAATTGGCCACTCGACGGCAATTGGAAATTTGTGGATGGGAAACCACTGCTGGGAACCCACAAGACCATCCGTGGAGTGGTCGGAAGCATAACAACCGGCATATTGCTCAGTCTATTGTTGGGACTCTCACCTGTCTTGGGATTCTGTATCGGATTCTTCTCTATGCTGGGAGATACACTGTCCAGTTTTCTTAAGAGAAGATTTAAATTAGCCTCCGGCGCCGCGGCGCCGGCCCTTGATC
>JAUWMN010000262.1 GCA_030613165.1 Desulfobacterales bacterium | reverse complement strand
GATGAATGATGGCGAAATTACGGCAACTCTGATAAATGGCGCCATCAGGATGGATGAACAGGAAAACATGGCCAAGATATTGAGAAAAAAATCTAAATTGCTTATAGCCCACGGAAGTTGCGCCCATCTTGGAGGCGTTGTGGGGCTGGCCAATTTTTATAAAGCTGAAGATGTATTAAACAGGGCGTACAAGGAAGTCCCAACAGTAAACAATCCTCAGGGGATTTTGCCCAAGATTAAAACGATAGAATCCGGGCGAGAAGTAAGGCTGCCGCGTTTCCAAGACACTGTAAGGGCCTTGGACCAAATAGTCGATGTAGATTATTATATCCCTGGTTGCCCTCCAACACCGGAGCTAATAAAAAAAGCGATCATGATGGTACTGGAGGAGAAGCTCCCTCCAAAGGGAAGCGTATTGGCGGAAAAGAAAGCGCTTTGCGACACATGCCCTCGAAAAGATAGCAGACCCGACGAATTACGCGTAAAAGAGTTTAAAAGACTCTACGAAACAGAATGGGACCCTGCAAAGTGTTTTTTGGACCAGGGGATCATCTGTCTTGGCCCTGCTACGAGGGGCGGTTGCAATGCAAGGTGTATAAATGCTAATATGCCGTGTCGGGGTTGCTTTGGACCTATGGATAATGTTATGGATCAGGGGGCAAAATCTCTCTCTTTTCTGTCGTCCATAATCGATTCAAAGGACGAAGAAGAGTTGAAGAAAATCGCGGATTCAATTCCCGATCCTGCGGGGTTATTTTACCGGTACAGCCTAGCTTCATCGATGTTGAGAGGTAGGCAAGGAGTAAGGAGTAAGGAGTAAGCACTATACAACCTCCACTGCTTACTGCCTACTCCTTACTGTCTACTGTGCGGTTGGCAGTAAACAGTGGCTATTAACAGGCTTATGATTTTCCCGCCAAGGCGGGATAGAACTTCCGAGACGTGGACCAGATGAGCAGACGCATCACAATCAATCCGATCACAAGATTAGAAGGCCATGGAAAGATTGATATCTTTCTTGACGACAAGGGTGACGTAGAGCGCGCCTATTTTCAAGTGCCTGACTTTAAGGGATTTGAGAAATTTTGTGAGGGAAGAGCGGCAGAAGAAATGCCCACGCTTACACAAAAGATTTGCGGGGTGTGTCCCACGGCCCACCATATTACATCAAGTAAAGCGCTGGATGACCTTTTCGGGGTTGAGCCCCCTCTTGCGGCAAAAAAGATCAGAGAACTTATGTATAACGCGTTTATGTTTGAGGACCATCTTTTGCATTTTTATTTTATGGGTGGCCCTGATTTCATAGTTGGTCCGGACGCGCCGAGCGCTGAAAGAAATATTTTTGGCGTAATAGATAAAGTGGGAGTCGAATTTGGCAAAAAGGCGATTGATATGCGAAAGAGGGTGCGGAAAGTGAATGCCACGATTAGTGGAAGCGCTCTTTATCCTGTTTGCGGACTTCCCGGCGGAATTTCAAAGGCCCTGACTGAAGACGAAAAAGCTGAAATACAGGCTGTGACAAAAGACGCGGTAGAGTTTGCAAAGCTTACACTGAAGATATTTGATGAGCTGATTCTCAAGAATAAAGAATACGCTGACTTGCTGACCGGCGACGTCTTCTATCATAGAACTTACTATATGGGCATGGTCGATGATCAAGGCAAAGTAAATTTTTATGACGGAAAGATCAGAGTTGTTGATCCGCACGGCAAGGAGTTCGTCAAATTCGCGTCAAAGGACTATCTGAAACATTTAGAGGAACGTGTTGAACCTTGGAGCTATCTAAAGATACCCTATCTGAAAAATATCGGCTGGAAAGGATTTATCGATGGACAAGGTAGCGGAATTTACAGAGTCGGCCCTCTTGCCCGGCTAAATGTTTCTGAGGGAATGGCTACACCCTTAGCCCAGACCGAGTATGAAAAGATATTGGACGCGTTAGGAGGCAAGCCTGTTCACAATACGTTGGCCTACCATTGGGCCAGGCTTATTGAGATCTTATATGCGGCGGAAAGGATGGATGAACTTGCCGGTGACGAAGAGATCACAAGTCCGAGGGTAAGGAATCTTCCTGATCAGACCCCTAAAGAGGGAATAGGTGTTTGCGAAGCTCCGAGGGGAACGCTCTTTCATCATTATGAAACCGACGACATGGGAATAATAGAAAAGACGAACCTGTTGGTTGCCACACAGAATAGCGCCGCGGCCATTTGCATGTCGATTGAAAAGGCTGCCCGCTTCTACATAAAAGGGGGTCGCGTCTCAGATGGCATACTCAACATGATAGAGATGGCATTCCGCGCCTATGATCCATGCCTTGCCTGTGCTACCCACTGCCTCCCCGGTAAAATGTCCGGAACCGTCAATGTATATGATAAAGAAAAGAGGTTGATAATGCTTATTTAACTGTAGTACTTTAAGAAATGTAAAAATTGAAAGTTTTCGTTTAGGCACTAAGTAAGGAGAAATAATCATGGCAATAGAAATATTAGATACTCTTGGTCTTAAATGCCCTCAGCCGGTTCTTAAGATAGCCGTAAAGGCCCCTGAAATGAAACCCGGTGATATGTTGGAGATATTGGGAGACTGCCCAACATTTGAAAAAGATATACGCACCTGGTGTGAGCGGCTCGGAAAGGTCTTTCTTTCCATAAAGGATGAAGGGGAAAATAAGATGAGGATCCAGATACAGTTTTAAAAGGAATATTCTAAAGGATGAAAAAGAAGATTAAATGCTGGGAGTTTTTTGAATGTAACGAGAAGGAATGCCCGGTTTATACGTCAAAGGAGCTGAGGTGTTGGCTCATATCGGGGACCCATTGTAGAAACGAGATCCAGGGAAAGTTTTTGGAAAAAATGGAGATGTGCCTTGGATGCGATCCATTTGAAGCAAACATGGATATCGTTTCTCTGAAAGCAACGTTAACGCTGACAAATGAACAATTCGGAGAATTCAGGAGGCTGGTTGAGAAGCGAGACAGGGAGTTGGAAGAGTTCAACATGGACTTGACCCTGGGCTTATCCGAAGTTTTTGAAGCGTTAAAAAATATCTCTTCAGGAGACCCTGAAATAAGGATACCCGAAACCTCGAAACACGAGTTGATCGCGAAGTTAAAACATATGGTCAACCTGACCGCGGAAAA
>JAUWMN010000284.1 GCA_030613165.1 Desulfobacterales bacterium | reverse complement strand
AGTAAGCAAAGCGATTGTTCCGTTCGCACGAGACATCGGCGCCCGCCACCAATTGTATTTGCTTCGTGAATGGATCCAGTTTTATTTTGTGCCGAAGCTGTTCTTGGACCTGGACCGCTTCCTCGTACGAGAGTCGCCAGGGATGGAGTTTTTTGACGTGCATGGGACTTTAGTGAGGTTTTAGGGTCTTAGCCGTTCGGCCGTCATATGTACAAACCAGGGGCCGGCGCTGATCAGGTCTCCTCTTGCTGTTGCGTTCTCTAAAAAAGAGGACAAGTCAGATTCTTTTACACGAAACACCTCTATTTTTTCTGATGCTTCAAGACGTTGACGACGGGGAACGGCGTTGTCATCCAACTCAACCAGTATGCAACAGGCTGTTTCACGAATAAGCGCGCTATTTGTGGTAAGCGGGGGAGATATTTCCTTGATCTTTCCGGAATAGCCGGTTTCTTCCCGCAGCTCCCGCAAGGCGCCGGCTTCGACTGTTTCATTTCCATCTATGATACCAGCGGGAAAACCGATTATATACTTGTCAAATATGACCCGGTATTGTCGGACCAACAGGAAATCGCCGGACTCCTTGAACCGCGGAATTATAATGACGGAGACCTTGGAGGCGATGCGTTCAATATAATCCCATCGAAGTTCGACCCCCTCGTCATTTTTATAAAGTATCTGCTTTGACTGGAACCATGAACTCTTAGGACAATCTTTTATCTCTAATATTTTCATAGGCTGATAGATGTCTCCTTAATTGCCTCCTTTTTCTCCTGCCCACTTTCGCATATCCCTGAGTGACATTTTTTGCCGGGCTATGAGGAACAGGCCTAACGCTATTGTAGGGAAAAAGAACGTCGCGTGCATCACAATGGCTATAGAAAGAGCCTTTTCCTTTGGCAGATTGTAAAAGAGAAACGCGTAAAGGCAAGCTGTATGATACGTTCCGATAAAACCGGGCGCGGACGGAATCATCACTCCAAAGACCAACATTACCAATACAAACATAGATCCTATCAGTGAAAGAGATATATCAAACGCAAGCGCTGTCATAAAGACCACAACGACATTTAAAAACCAGATGACCAGAGAGTGAGCGGAAATAACAGCTACCTGTCGTGGTCCCCTGAAAGCATGGAGTCCTTCCGCAAACGAGACCAATAATTTTAGAATCTTTTCAAGAAAAGACCTGGGTAAAAAACCGAAAACACGCTCTATCACAGATACGAACTTAGCGGTGTACTTTCTTAAAAGCCACAAAAAGACTATGACCGTCACATATAAAAGGAAGGAGATATAGCCTCCCTTTTTCAACAATTGACCAATTACGATGTTATCTTCAGGTATTTCCAAGAATATAAGGACCATAATTAGGAAAGTCAGGATAGTGAAGCCGTCTAAGAGTCGTTCAATAACAATGGTGGCAAATGACGCGCTCTTGCTCACATCTTCGGCCTTTCCAATATAATATGCTCGGACGAATTCACCAATGCGGGCAGGAAGAAGAAGATTGGCCGTGAAACCTATGACAACAGCTTGAAAAAGACTCGCAAAACCTATGGACTTGATAGGTTCCATCAGGTAATGCCATCTAAAGGCGCGGAAGACATAGGTGAGGTAATATATAAAGACAACCGGTATAAGATAAAGATAGTTTGCTGACGCAAGGAATGAGCCAAGGAGACGAAACTCGATCTTCCGAAAAGCAATAAACATAAAGAAAAGACTAATCAGAAGGCCGATCCAAAATTTCCACCTCATGATGACAAGATCTCCGTAGCCTTTGTTATATCTTTTCGGATCTGCTCGGCCAGCGCATCCGGCCCGGGAAATTTTTTCTCACCCCGCAAACGCTCTATGAAATTGACGCGGATACAATCGCCATAGATATTTTTGTCAAAGTCAAGCACATGGACTTCCACAGTAAAAGTATGATCAGCAAATGTGGGGCTGTAACCGATATTGGCCACCCCTTTATAAACGGTTTGAGCGTACTCAACAGTCACAGCGTAAACACCTGTCGCAGGGCAGAGTTCGTTGTGGCTTCTCAGGTTGGCGGTTGGAAAACCAAGGAGTCGCCCGCCACGGTTGCGTCCGGGCACTACCGATCCGCGGACCTGATAATGTCGGCCAAGGAGTTTTTGGGCCTCTGACATTTTCCCCCCCACAATCAGATTTCTTACTATAGTACTGCTGGCCCTCTCACCTTCAGGTCCTATCCATGGCACAACCGTGACATCAAAACCACAGGTTGTGCTGAATTTTTTGAGGAGATCGACCGATCCTTCCCTCTTTTTGCCAAAAGTGTAATCCGGTCCGACCAGGATGGCCTTCATTCCGATTGTATTACACAAGATATCTTTAACGAACTGCTCCGCAGAGATATTTGCGAAATCAAGGGTAAACCGGGCACTGATCAATATGTCGATACCGGATTTAGCAATCAATTCGACCTTTCGTTCATAAGTTGTTATAAGAGGCGGACATTTTTCCGGCTTTATTATCTTGAGCGGATGTGGCTCAAAGGTCATCACAACAGATGGACCGTTTAACTCCTTTGCATTTTCTATGACTTTGTTTAAAAGGGTTTTGTGGCCGAGATGGACGCCGTCAAAATTACCGATGGTGATTGCCGAATTTGTGAACGGATGATCTATATTTTCAATT
>JAUWMN010000225.1 GCA_030613165.1 Desulfobacterales bacterium | reverse complement strand
AAGATCGACTTCCCGGTCGTTTCGTTGCGTCAATCATCCGCCCCTACGGGGTTCCCTTTGTTCGGAATCGCTCTTACGTCAGTTTCGCTCCGCGAAGCCTTCCTTAGGGCGATTTGCTACGCATACCCTCACACGGCGTTTTAATTTTCCTTACTACACTCCCTGTTGCGTCCCTTACAGGTCCGGAAAGTCGAACTTGACCCCCAACCCCACCCTAAAGGAACTCTCTGATTTTAGGCCACATTGTAAGGCATTCCTTTGGAAACCCTTACAAAGTGGCCGTCTATCACTTTTGATAAACTATAATGCTCCTACGGAGCAAGGCTATTATATGGTTTGAAATGAAGGGCTGTTTTTTTGATCTTTCGGTAACAGATTGCGCCGGCCTGCTGAAAAAAACACCCCCACATTTTAGGCTACCTCTTTTAAGCTCTAGTTTTTTAAGTCCTGGTGAGGGGGAAAAATCCAAACAGCCTTTTTAGGACAAAACACAATATATTGTGCGTGGCGCCATCCAGGAGAACACAACATCTTGTGGAGACCTGGAGCTCCCGGAACACAACATTTTGTGGTCTAAAATAAAGCTTGACATTATGATTATGTTTATATACTATGTTATCAATCTATTTAGAATTGAGGTTTTGTTTTATGAAAAGTTATTTACTTAGAGATATTGAGCACGATAAATGGTCCCTTTTAAAAGCCCTGTGCGCCTATAATCAGATCACGTTGAAGCATCTTTTTCATCAGATGATAGATTCCGCTCTTAATGAATTTGTGCGCACAGAGTTTTACAAGGATATTATCAAAACACACTCTGAAAAGGAGGTAGATTGATTATGAAATCTTTTAGTATGCACCTTCAAAGCTGGCAAAAGGACGACGAGGGAATACCGGTATTCCGCAGTACAGAGGACGCCATCGCTTACGCGCATCTGATCGTCGATGACGATTTCGAATGTGGGAGAATGAAGATTTACATGGAGACTGTTTATAACGAGCTTGACAACGCCAGGGAGGCCGGACATCTTTCTCTCCAGGGACTTTTAAATATGGCCTGCAGGTGCCAGCTATTCAGGGAGTGCGTGGAGGAAATTCAGAGGATTAAAGACGAAAGAATATCACTTTGAGGTTTTTGGGTGATGACGACTGTTTTGATAGCCCATCCCAGGGACGGAAAAACTGAAAGGCGCTGTGAGGCTCGATGTCATGACGCTAAAGGGAAGAAATGTACTTGTATTTGTGGAGGTAAAAATCACGGTGTTGGTTTTGAAAAGGCGCTTGAAAACACCTTTGACCCCGCTGTTTGGGATTGGGACCATCCAGGAGAGTTTGAGTGTGTCACGATTCCTTTTCAGTTATTGCTTTTCCATGGAGACTTAAAGTGATTGATGATATTGTTCAAATGGTTTTTGCAGAGGCCAGGAAGAAAGAAGGAAAAGACCTGGTTGCTAATATTAACCAGGTTATGTTGAGCCTTCAGCTACTTGTCGATATGGCTGTTGAACGCCTTGTTGAAGATAAAATTGTTGAAGCCTACAGAAAAGCTTAAGCCCACTGAAACCCGCATAGAATGGCCGTTTATCACTCCGAAGGGTGTTTTTAGCCCCTGGGAGGGTCATCACCGAATTGACCGCGATAAGCGGCCTTTTTCATGTTGGCTTTTTGGACACTTCCTCGAGGAGTCCCGAGCCAGGCAGAAAATAGTCTGAAACACCTGGTGTTTTTTTGGCCTTTTTAGGTCGCGGCCGTGTCACTTTTTCTCTTACCCTTTCAGCCACGCGCTTGACTTCGTTCCACGCCGCCATCCCGCAATTAACTAACAGCCGGTACCCCTTCCAGGTGATAGTGTATAACGTCGACTGAAAAACCATCCCGATCTTTTTGTCGCGCCGGATCCGGCGCGTTCTTTTTACGTATCCCGCTTCCTCTATCACACGTAGCCACCTGTTTATAGTGGCGATCGAGATCTTGATTTTAAATCTTGTTTTCAGGAGCTCGAGTATCTTCTTTTGTGACGGGAAACAGTATATTTTTCCATAACTCTTTGATAATCCGTACAGTATTCCCATTAATGGAATAGCCCTTGTTGATGCATCCATTTCGCGCCACCTCCTGGAATATTGATTTACCTGCAGGTATTATATTTTTCCTTGACTTTCCCTGTCAACTGTGGCGAAATTGACACACCTGTTCTCTAACCATCAACTTTTTTCAGGAGGTTTTATCATGGCCGAGATCAAATCTTTGAGCGCAATCCGCGACAAGTGGATGCGTGTGACCCCTGGACGTACCGAAGACTACAAGATCGGTATTGCCAACCCAAAAAGGGACTGGGAGACGGAAACCCTTGCCGGCAAAGACAACTGGAAAGCCGGCATCGATGCTGCCGCCGGCAAAGACCTGTTTGCCAAGGGTGTCGCGAGAGCCGGCACCGCAAAGTGGAAGGAGAAGGCCCTTAAGAAAGGTCCTGGTCGATTCGCCGAAGGCGTCTACATCGCAGGCCCGGACTACGAGAAGGGTTTTGCGCCTTTCCATGCCGCTATCGAGCGCGTGGACTTAGGCCCACGTTTTCCGAAGCGGGATCCCCGCAACCTCGAGCGCGTCAGAATGATCGTTAACGCCATGATCGCGGTGAAAGAGGCATAACATTTTTCGGTCCGACTGGAGGAACCATGTCTTACTTTTTTCGACTTATCCGGATAATGGGAATTGTCACCGAGTGGTCCGCAAAGGCTTTGGCTGATGGAAAAATAACACTTGAGGAGGCCGTTGAGCTTGCCGTCCGTATAGCTGAGGTTTTGGGCATTCCCACGGAAATTGAAGTTCCCGAGTAACTATTTAACTTACATCCCCACCCTTTGACATAGGAGGTCTGCAGCCATGGCCCTTAAAGAACCCTTTATGCTTAAGGATAATTTTGGCGGTGCCGCCGCTTCGCTCTCACTCGAGGCAAAGACAGGTGAGAGCTTGCTCATTAAGAGCTTGCGTTTTGGCGCTCTTCATAGCGGGGGATTTGCCGAGTGCCTTATTGACCGCCTTTCCGTGGGTTTTTGGTACATCGGTGATATCCACGCGAACCATCTTGAACAAGCCAGCCTTACCACCTTAAGGCTGAGTGTATTTCAATCCCTGATCGACCGTGGCCTTTTCCTTGGATATCCTGTGGCAGAGGGAGAAACTTTTCAAGTTGCCCCTCATACTGCCGGCGCGACAGTTATCGGTTCTATTGGATATGAGATCCACGACGCCGGTGATATGACCCGGGACATGCCGAACGGTTCAGCTACCAAGGAATATCTTTTTCTGAACTATGGGACAAATGCCGCCGAAATCGCCATTGACGGTATAGGCCCCCTCGACAAGACAAGAAACCCCTCTGAATATCCGGCGTTTCCTTTCGGTGAGGTCGTTCCGGCCCGGACGGAAGTCGAAATATTAGGTGTTCTCTTGATGTCCTGGAAGGACGCTGTTGGAAACCTCAATCCTAACTACGCATACCTTAAGCTTCTTAAAGAACGTAAAGTTCTTTTCGATGAGGACCGCAACGGTATCTATGTCAGGGAAGGCATGGGCCGTCTCACCTGGGGACCCTGCAGGCAGACAAACGTTGACATGGAGCTTTTTCCTAAGCCCGTACTTTTTGGACCGGGCGAGGAATTGCTTGTGCAGATGAGCGCAGGTGACACAGCGATCGCCGCAGACGATATCATGCTTGCA
>JAUWMN010000146.1 GCA_030613165.1 Desulfobacterales bacterium | reverse complement strand
CCTTTTCAATTGAAAGGGACTATGTTATCGGGTCTATTGTCAATTAATGATGAAATAAAAGAACTCAACTGTTAACTCATTTCAATTTTAGGGACATATAATTTGCCTGATGGGGTATATTATCTCTATTGCCAACCAGAAAGGAGGCGTGGGAAAGACTACCACGGCCGTAAATCTATCCGCTTCCCTTGCGGTAGTGGAGAAATCTTGTCTGCTGGTAGACTGCGACCCACAGGGTAATGCTACTACAGGCTTGGGAATAGAGAAATCGAGTATAAAACATGGTCTTTATGACTTTATGCTTGGTTCAGCGCATGAGAAAGAGGTCATCATTGAGTCGGGTTTGTCGGGATTGCATTTGATCGGTTCCACCGCTAATTTGATCGGGGCAGAGGTAGAAATGGTCTCTGCCGACGAGAGGGAGTATCGGCTAAGAAAGAAAATCATGTCCTTGAAGGAGAGGTATGATTATATCTTCCTGGATTGCCCGCCCTCTCTCGGGTTTCTGACACTGAATGCCTTGACTGCGGCAGACTTGGTTTTGGTTCCGCTTCAGTGCGAATACTATGCCTTAGAGGGGCTGAGTCAATTATTGAAAACGATCAGGGCCGTTAAAAAGAGCCTTAATCCATCCTTGAAGCTGGCCGGCATAATATTAACAATGTATGATTCACGGAATAATCTTTCCCTTCAGGTGGAAAAAGAGGTTAGAGAACATTTTAAAGGGAGAGTATTCAAGACTATTATTCCAAGGAATGTCCGATTGAGCGAGGCCCCCAGTCACGGGCAGCCTATTATTTTATATGATATAAGATCAAGAGGCGCACAAAGTTATCTTGCACTGGCAAGGGAACTGATTGGCCGAGGAGCAGGAAATTATGACTAAACGCAAGGCCCTTGGTAAGGGATTATCGGCCCTTATCCCTGACGTGCATGACTTGGCAGAAGAGGCGGCAATTTTTTTTCAATGCCCCATAGAAACTATAGAACGGAACCCATATCAGCCACGCCAGAAGTTCCAGGGTGTGGAACTGGAGGAACTGGTTGAATCCGTAAAGGAGAAAGGCATCATTACGCCACTGCTGGTAAGCAAAACAGAAAAGGGTTATCAACTTATAGCGGGTGAGCGTCGCTGGCTGGCTGCACAGAAGGCCGGGCTGAAAAGGGTCCCTGTCGTGGTTCGGGAAACCACACCAATAGAGTCACTTGAACTGGCCCTTATAGAGAATATTCACAGAAAAGATCTCAATCCTATAGAAGAGGCCTTAGCATATAGGAAATGGATGGAGTATACTCAAACCACCCAGGAGGCCCTTGCAAAAAGCCTGGGCAAAGAGCGTTCCACCATTACTAATATGTTGAGACTTTTGAAACTGCCCCAAACGATCCAGCGAGATTTGATCGATAATCGACTGAGCATGGGTCATGCCAGGGTGTTAGTCGGGCTCAGAAATTTGAAGGAACAGAAGAAGGTCAGGGATCTCATAGTAAAAAAGGCCCTTTCCGTACGCCAGGTGGAGGAGATAGTCAACAAAAGGAAAGTGTCGGGGCGTTCAGGAAAAAAGGGGGTTGAACAGGATTATTATATTCAATCCCTCTCTGATAACCTTAAACGGACGCTGGGCACAAAAGTGGATATCAAGAAGAGGGGGAGGGGGGGGAGTATTATGATCTATTTTTATTCCGATGAGGAATTGGATCGACTTCTTGAGCTCCTTACATGACATCCTTTTCCTTTTCAATTGGAAATGATTGAGGGGATATCAATGATAATTATGGTCATGGACGGGCAGGGTGGCGGAATAGGATCCACGATAATCAAGGGTCTTAGGGAGATTCTTAGTGAGGGATTGGAGATACTTGCGCTGGGAACAAACTCAATTGCCACATCGCGTATGATGAAGGCTGGGGCCAACCGGGGTGCCACAGGCGAAAACGCCATTGTCCAAAACAGCCCAAAAGTTGATGTTATTTTAGGACCCTTAGCTATTCTCATGCCCAGTGCCCTGATGGGAGAGGTGACGCCGGGGATGGCCGAGGCAGTTTGCTCCAGCCTGGCCGAAAAGATTCTGATTCCTCTTACCCAGGAGAGGGTAAAGCTTGTTGGTGTTACCGGTGAACCTTTACCTCATCTAGTGAAACAAGCGGTTGAGATTATAAAGGAGATGTATAACCATGTGTGAATCTGCTGCTTATTTGTTGAAGGATGGGCGGGAAGAGCTGGTCCTTGAAAACGTTGATTTGCTTGAATCCGAGGAGGGGCAAATAAAAATGATTGATATTTTCGGGGAGCAGAGGCAAATCAAGGCCAGGATTAAGGCCCTTTATCTGGTGGACCATAAGATCATCCTGGAATCTGTGTAGAAGTCTATTTTCGGACAGCCTCCTGGTGCTTAACCCGGCAAAGCCGGAACCAAAAACGAGGCATAAGGCCAAAGGAAGGACCCTTGGTCTTTAGCCCTTAGCTGACAAATGCCAGGACATCGCTGACCCAAAACTGCCAAGACATCGCTGACCTTAAGGGTCATTTGTGCCAAGACATCGTTGACCCTATTTTCTTTTATATCATTTATGATACCCTCATTTTAAAAAAAAGGGGGGTATCAAATGGAAGAAGAACTTAGAAAAAAAGCCGTTCAGCGCCATTTAGACGGAGAAGGTCCAAAATCTGTATATACTGACCTTGAAAGATCAAAAGAATGGTTCTTTAAATGGCTCAAACGCTATCAAACTGGTGATAAAGATTGGTATAAAGACCGATCTAAAGCACCCCATAATAGCCCAACAAGAATTTCGGACATTGATAGACAACGAATTATTGAAACCCGGAGGCGGCTTGAGTCCGAACGATTCTCCCAGATTAGCGCATCCGCTATAAAATGGGAGTTGAATAAATCAGATTTCTCTTTTCCTTCAGACCGGGCCATCAATCGCGTGTTGAATCAAGAAGGACTCGTTAAAAAAAAGATCCTACATTCCTAAAGGGGTTGAGTATCCATATTTCACTGAAGCTCTTGATTTTAATAACATTCACCAAGCTGATCTTGTTGGCCCTCGCTATATTAAAGGGGATGGAAGGTTTTACTCGTTCAACGTGATGGATCTATTCAGCCATCGCGTTTATATAGAATCTCAAAGAACAAAAGAGGATAAACCCATTGCTGCCAGTCTCATGAGATGCTGGAAATCATTGGGAATGCCAGACTTTTTACAGCTCGATAACGAGCTCAGCTTTCGAGGCAGCAACAAATATCCCAGGTCATTTGGCATTGTTATCAAATTATGCCTTCATTTTGGCATTCAGCCTGTATTTATTCCGGTTGCTGAACCTTGGCGTAACGGGGTTATAGAGCACTTTAACGATACCTATAACAAAAGCTTTTTCCGTAGGCAGTGGTTTAGTAGCTATTTATATTTAAAACGCCAAAGCAAAGCGTTTCAAAGGTTCCATAACAAGCATCATCGATACAGTTGCCTCAAAGGAAAAACCCCGGGTGAGTTTACAAAGAGCTATGACTATAAACCAATAACCCTTGGGGGTAATACCAAAATCCCTGATTTGGATGACATCCCTGATGGAAACATTATTGTTATCCGGTTTATTCGTAGCGACAGAATGCTCAATATTTTTGGTGAAAAATTCCAAGTATCAAAAGATCTGGTTTACGCCTATGTTAAGACTGTGATTGATACGGAATTTCACACTCTGCAAATGTACATGGGTGATGAATTTGTTGAATCTTTTAACTATCAACTCCCTATGAGCACCTGAATCACGATGGACTTTGTTAATTTCGTTGAAGGGAGACTGATAAAGAATTTAATGTACTTGATAGAGTGAAATTTCCCTTTTTCATGATGGATATATTTCCATGTTTGACCGCGAAAAAAGTGCCTGCGACGCGGCCGCCGGATAGGGAACCTCCAGTCGCCCTACGGGCTCCTTCCGTTTCCCTATCGAAATATCTTAGCTCAACATGTATGAGCTATTCATTAATTGGGTCAGCGTTGTCCTGGCATAATTTACCCTTAAGATAGGGTCAGCGATGTCTTGGCCTTTGTGAGTTATGCCCTGCTTTTCCAGAATCTCAGCAAGCATTTCTCGCAGAGAGCTGAAACCGGAGTCTATAAGCGCGGTCTTTTTGGAGACACTATACGTTATCACCTCACCCGGATTTTCTTCCAAAGAAACCTTGTCCCCCGGAGTCCGGCCCTCATGGAGGGGCATCACAGGCTGTTTTTCCTGCCTCTTTGGCCTTCGGTTGTCTATTATAACCTTAACTGTATCTGTGCTGGATATACTGTTTAGCATCCTATCATCCTTCCAGGGATTGAGAAAACACCTTTCCCATCGCATACATTTCCATCATCGGCATGTTTTCACTCTATCTTTAGAGAAATCGGGACAGGGTGCGACACACCATCGGCTCATCATCGATGATCAGAATTTTTGACATTCGCGTTACTCGTTGCGCGTTACTCGTTGCTCGTTACTCGTTGCTCGTTGCTCGTGGCTCGTTACTCGTTACTCGTTGCTGGCTGATTATTTCCACTCGGCTTCAACATACTGAATGAATTTGTTAATTTTTCTTCCGTACCCCTTTACAATAGTGGAAGGAACTCCTTTTGATGACTTTCTTATCTGACCACCTTCTTCGTAAAGTTCATATCGAAAAGGGGCTCTTTAATAACTTAATAACTCAGTTTATCAGCATAAATTGCCTTTTTTTGGCTATGAGCTCTCCCCTTTCCACGGCAAACCCCACTCCAGCAATACTCATTTCCAATTTCATGGCTAACGCTGTAAGGGACATGCCTAATTCCCTTGCAGTCTCAAGTCGTTCGATAAAATCCTCAAGCTCTTTATCGTTGCGGAATATCTTCCTGCGTTCTGTTCCCCGAATCATGACATGGTGCAGAACATCGGGGGCATCAAGTCGTGCTGTTCTTGGCATTATTCTCGTTTAATATCACTATAATAGAGTGTCAATTAAATTATTAAAGAGCGCTTCTCCAATTCTTTTTTAATGGCAAGACCTATTTTTCCCATCGTATATGGCTTTCTTATATAAGCTCCTGCACCTAATTTTTGAGCCTCTTTGACACGGTCTGTTTCAGAAAACCCACTTGCCATGATTGCCTTTTGCCCAGGATGTAATTGTAGAATTCTTTTATATGTATCAAGCCCGTCAATACCGGGGGCCATAATCATATCTAATACTAATAGATCTATTGAGTTATTCCTCACATATTCAACCGCTTCCTCACCACTTGGTACAGATGTAACGGAATAACCCAA
>JAUWMN010000072.1 GCA_030613165.1 Desulfobacterales bacterium | reverse complement strand
CCCCGAGAATCTTACCGGAACCATTTCACCGTTCTTCCCAACTACAGACGTATCTTCCATAATAAAGACATCCTCTGCTGTTTTCTTTTTACCGAATAAAATATCAACGGTTTTCTTCAATGGCTCTTCAGGATAAAGGTCACGGGCATTCTTCGTGCGTTTGGCCTCGTCCTCGGTATATCCAAAAATCTTTTCAGCTCCGCTGTTAAATACCAAAATTTTCCCTTCCTCATCCGTGGCAATAATCCCATCAATCGATCGTTGTATCAACTTATCCTCAAATTCATATCTTCTTTGCACCTCTTCGGTAGCTTCCCTTACCATATTCTCCAGGTTATTGGTATAGTTCTTTAACTTCTGTTTCAGTTCCAGCCGTTGCTCGGCCCTTGTTAGAGCTATCGAAAGGGCCTGATCACCCACCGGCTTGGTTATAAAATCAGATGCTCCCAATTGAAGAGCTCGAACAGCGGACTCCATATCGCCGTGTCCGGTGAAAACAATTACCTCTATGTCCGGGTTTATCTGTTTCATCCGTTTGAGAACCTCTAAACCGTCCAACCCGGGCATTTTTATATCAGTCATGACGATTGGAACGGCTTCTTTTTGAAACAGGCTTAGGCCCTCCTGTCCATTCTTTGCTGTTACCACGTCATATCCATCACTTGCCAGAGATATGCTCAGGACTTTTCTGATACCTTCTTCATCATCAATAAGTAAAAGTTTCGACATAGTATAACCTTGTAAGCGAGTTTTACTCTTGTGTAGTATCTTTAGCAACCAGTTCCTCTTGCAGCTTTTCAATTTCTCGCAGGTCCTGAAAAAATCCAACACTCGCAACGGGATTGCCGGCCTCATAGAGTATCGCGCCTGAAAATCTTACCGGCACTGTTTCGCCATTCTTCCTGACTATGGACGTATCTTCTTCAATAAATATCTGCTCTTTCGACTCCTTTTTGCCGGAAAAAACATCGGTTATCTTTTCCATTACCTTGCGGGGATAAATGTCATCGGCTTTTTTGGTACTTTTGGCTTCAATCTGACTATATCCGAAGAGCCTTTCCGCTGCAGGGTTAAACACCAAGATATTCCCTTCCTTGTCCGCGGCAACGATCCCATCAAACCATCGCTGTATCAGCTTAACCTCAAATTCGTATCTCTTCCTTATTTCCTCGGTAGCTTCACTTACCATATTCTCCAAGTTATCGGAGCAATCCCGCAACTTCCGCTGCATTTCCAGCCGTTGTTCGACCCTTTTTAAGGCTACAGAAAGGACTTGGTCACACACAGGCTTGGTGATGAAGTTAGACGCGCCTAAATGAAGAGATCGCATTGCGGAGTCCATATCTCCGTGGCCGGTAATAACGATAACCTCGGCGTTTGGATTAATCTTTTTTATCTTCTTTAAGACCTCTATGCCATCCAACTCGGGCATCTTTAGATCGGTCAACACTATGGAAAAGCGCCCTTTTTGATACAGGTCCACACCCTGACGCCCGTCCTCCGCGGTTACCACTTCATATCCATCACTTGTCAGAGATATGCTCAGGACTTTTCTGATACCTTCTTCATCGTCAATAAGTAAAAGTTTCGGCATGCCCCCCCCAAATCAAGCCTTTTTACGCAATCATCAAAATCATACACAGATCACTCTGCATCATCACCTGTATCAGAGTGAGTTAACATAGCAGGGAAACTCACCCTAAACGAGGTCCCTTCGTTTTCTTTGCTCTCTACAGTGATTTCTCCTCCATAATCTTTAACAATTCCATAGCTTATAGAGACGCCAAGGCCGGTTCCCTTACCGACTTCCTTTGTTGTAAAAAACGGCTCAAATATTTGCTCGATGACATCTTGAGGCATTCCCATGCCATTATCAGAAACTATTGCTACAACTTGTCCGTTTTCTAAAAAAGTCTTGATCGTCAGAGCCTTGTTCCAATCTTTTTCTCTTTCCTCCAGAGCATCGTGCGCGTTAGTTATAAGATTTACAAATACCTGTTCCAGTCTGTTATGATCCGCCAATATGAAGGGAAGACCTTCAGCTAAGTCCAACTCCACCTGTATCTGATGAAGCGTTAACTGTTGCCCTAACACCTTGAAGACATCGTTAATCGGAGCATTGATACTGATCTGAGTCCGTGAAGCGTCAGATGCTCGCGCGAATTCCCTCAGATGAGTGATTATCTGAGATGCCCGGTCAACATGGCTGCTGATCTCTTCGGCCATGATGCGAAAGTTTTTCAGGTCAAGCTCTTTACCCCTCTTTAGCATCTTCAGGAAGAAATCGCTCCCCACCTTGATCACATTCAGGGGCTGGTTCAATTCGTGGGCAATACCTGATGCCATGGTGCCAAGCGTAGACATCTTGCCGGCCTGAATCAGTTGAGACTCTTTTCCCACCGCTTCCGTAACATCACTCGTTGTTATAATTAGCGCGTCTCGTTCCATATATTCAGCAGGAGATACGTGGATATTGACATAAAAGAGGGCTCCGCTCTTAGTCAGATGCTGTCTTTTGGTATAAAAGAGTCGCTCATTATTCTTGATCTCGGCTAAATCGGAAGATATGTCTTCATCTACTTTGTCTGAAAGATCAAAGAACGACTTTTCCAGCAGTTCTTCTCTTGAATAGCCGTAAGTATTTTTTGCCGTCTCATTCACGTCTAATATAGTAAACGTCTTACTGTCCACAATAAAAATGGGGTTCGGATCGGAATTGAACAGCCTCCTATACTTTCTTTCAGAGCTTCTTAGCTCTGTTTCAAACAGCTTAAGCCTATAAAGCATGTGCTCGAATGAATAACTCAGATGGTCTATCTCATCGCCGGAATATTTATCGTAAACCTTGCACTTTTTGCACTCTTCGATCTTTCCCGGAAATTGTCCTGAAGGCCCTCCGGCACAGAGCGTATCCGGCACAAACCAGCAAGCTATATCTGTCACACCATATGCAGGGCAGTCCTTTTTGTCGCATTGCAACTCTTCCCAACACTGCATCTTCATATGAGAGCTGCCAACTCGCGGTGCGGACTGGCCGTAACTGGTCAAGTCCGCCTGACGAGTAAGCGCAGAAATCGGCCGGGTAATGTTACGCGAAAGCCACACGGTCAGAAAAAAACCAACGACCCCTATTGCAATAAGGGTCACAAATACTTCATGGTCCCTTAGCTCCGCAATTACCTTTTCTGTCGGAGACCAACAAATCCCTACAGACAATACGCCCAGAAGAGTATCCGAGCTGCCATGGCACTTATAACAGGACTCTTCGTTTTTGATGGGCATGGCATGACTGAGTATCTTTTCCTTGCCGTAATAGTCAAATCCCTTGGTTAATGTCTTGGTCTTCAGCGCGCTTTTTGTAACCTCAGAATCTACCGGGCGCCCGGTAAGGTCACCCTCGGAGCCGTGTTGCATAGCGCCGGTCCAGTGCCGGTGCTTTCTTATCCAGTCGGCCATGCCGCCGTATTTTATGATGCCATTCAAATCACAGAGAGTGACTACATATAAGTTTTCAATTTCGCACAAATCCTCTAAGATTCTATGCACATACTCCATCTCACCGTCAAGCATCGGATATTCGATACTCCGCATAACAATATTACTGATCTCCAACGCCCTGTTCTCTTGGTCTCCGATATGAAACCGTACCCTTTGTGTCGTCTCGTAATAGGTAAAAAAACCCATTACACCAAACAAAATCAAGGAGATACCCAGGATCATTTTGTTTCTCAAGTTACCCCGGACAAAATTTACAATGGCAGTTATTCTCAATCGCATCGTTCTAAATTCCTGATGAAGAACCATTACTTCCCTATTCCATTGACGAGTGATGATTGATGATTGAACTGTCTTTCACAAATTTTCAAATCAACAATCTTGATGAACTCGTAAAAAGTCCAAATTTCTGTCACTCCCGCGCAGGCGGGAGCCCAGAACCAGCTTATATCACTGGATTCCCGCCTTCGCGGGAATGACGAAAGCGGAGGTTTTCAGACTTTTTACGAAGTCATGAATCGTCAATCTTCAATCATCAATTGAATGTATGTTATACTTTTTCAGCTTTGCATATAGTGTGCTGCGGCTAATATTAAGTTTTTTTGCGACCTGCAATTTATTCCATCTATATTCTTCCAGCATTCTGGCAAGAAATCGTCTTTCGTTCTCTTCAAAGGAACTTATCTTTTCCTCTTTATCGACAACAAAACGTATACTAAGCGGCAAGCTTTGCTCGCCGACAACTTCATCCTTGGTAAGTATAAAAGCATGCTCTATGATATTTTCTAATTCTCTTACATTCCCAGGCCAATTATAACCCATCAATATCTTCATGGCCTCAGGAGAAATCCCGTTTACTTTTTTATTGCCTCGAGAGTTAAATCTCTTCAAGAAATGTTCAACCAAAAGAGGAGTATCGTTTTGTCTCGCACGGAGGGGGGGGATGTTTATCGGAATAACATTCAGACGGTAATATAAGTCTTCTCTAAAGTTTCCTTTTTCCACTTCTCTTTTCAAATCTTTGTTGCTGGCCGCTATTATCCTTACATCCACCTCGATAGTTTCTATACCTCCCAGCCTTTCAAACTTTTGAAATTGGAGAAGCCTGAGGAGCTTAACTTGTGATACCAAAGGGATTTCCCCGATTTCGTCCAAGAAAAGGGTTCCCTTATGGGCCAATTCAAACCGTCCGGCCCTCCGATGTGTAGCCCCGGTAAAAGCTCCTTTCTCATGGCCAAACAGTTCACTTTCAAGGAGTGTCTCCGGATAGGCGGAACAATTAACAACCACAAAAGGATCGTCCTTGCGTTCACTATGGTAATGAATCGCCCGCGCCACAAGCTCTTTCCCTGACCCGCTCTCTCCCTGAATCAATACAGTCGCGTCGGTAGGGGCTATATCCAAGATCAACTGATAGATCTGATGCATCTTATGATCTTTTCCAATAATACCCCCATAGCCCGAAAACATCTTGACCTTATTTTCTAATTTTTTCAGCCTCTCGCCATTAAGCGCGATTCTATGTATGACACCCGAAACCTGCGCAAGCATAAGATAGAGAAAGCGTAAATCTTCTTTAGAAAAAACAGCACGCTCGGAAGCGAGCAACATTAAGCCGCCAACAGGATCGTCCTTTTTAATTATTGGGACAACAGATAGAGACTGATAGCTATCAAAATTTATCAACCACGCACATCCTCGGGCATTCAGTTCAGCAATGTCGACAGGAAGGCGCATCAATGCGATATCTGCAATAAGGTCATCTCTGTCTTCTCTATCTATGAGTCTGTAACCGGCCACCTCAACAAAGCCGTCTTTCCCTTTGTTGAAAATCAGGGGAATTACCTCTTCAAAAGGAAGGATGTGTTTTGCTCGGCTTATTATGAAATCAAATGCTTCTGTCAGGGATTTTTTTTCACTAACCCCACAGGTTATTTCACAAATGGTTTCCATCTCTTTATACGATTTTTTCAGATCTTCGGTCTTTTTCTTCACTTCCCTTTCAAGGTCGTGCGTATAGTTCTTAAGCTTTTGCCTGAGCTTGAGTTTTTCTTTAGCACGCTTAAGGGCTATAGCAAGCGCTTCTTCACTAACAGGCTTTGTGATGAAATCAGACGCCTCAAGCTGTAATGCTTTTATAGTAACCTCCATATCACCGTGGCCCGTTATCACAATAACCTCTGCCTCTGGATTTAGCTGTTTGATCCTCTTTAAGACCTCCAACCCATCCATACCCGGCATCTTTATATCTGTTAAGACAATCGATGGGGCTTCCTGTACAAAAAGTTCGATAGCGTGCTTTCCGTTCTCTGCTGTTATAACATCATAGCCATCGCTTCTGAGCGATATGCTCAATAGTTTTCTGATGCCCGCTTCATCATCTATTAACAAAACCTTTGACACAACAGTGCTCCAGATTAAGGTCTCACCATGTTCATTTTCAAAAAAACTACCTGAAATCCCAGGGTTAATTAATAGAGCAATATTGAATCCGTTGTCAACTGAATAATATTGTATGGTTGAAGGAAATAGGCAACAGAGCATACCTTGACACATCTAACCGCCTGTGATATTTTTTTGTTAAATTTTGCAGTGTTATTTTCAATCTGCGGCCTACCGGTAATCCTGAAAGGGGGTATTCATGGATTCTACAAGTGAAAAAACAGCCCAACAAGCCTCAGAGTCAGATGAAGAGATAATAGACCTTGTTGAGGAAGTATCCGATACTACCGCTGAAGACGACGAAGAGATCATAGAACTAACCGAAGCTGTAGAAGAAGCCCCGGCGGAAACTGTTGCGCCCCTGGCAGAAGAAAAACAGGAAGGCCCTGATCCGGCAACAGAATATAAGGGCGCCGAAGAAGCCGATTTTCTGGCTGACGTAGGCATGGAAATCGAACCTGAATCTTCAGAAACTGTTCCTGGAGCGGAAGAGGTTAAGATAGATCGCGAAACCATATTATCTCAACTTCCAAAGGACGAACTTGAAGCCATAATAACCCGTGCGGCAAAGGAGGTTATCGGTGAGATAGCTGAACGAGTCGTGACAAAGGTGGCTGAAAGGGCTATTTCAGATGAGATAGAAAAGATAAAATCAGCTCTAAAGTAACAGAGGACAGAGGACAGAAGGCAGAAGACAGAGGACAGAAAACAGAGAACAGAGGGTCTTGTCATCTATCATCTGTCATTTATCATTGGGCATTTACCCCCGCCACGGCGGGGACAGATGATCAATGAGAGTCGTATCATGTGACCAACCAAGCGAATTGAAGACTTTTTGCGAAATCATCATTCATTAATCCCCATTTTATTTTGAGAGCCTTGCAAAACGTTCAACCAAAGACCCTTCCACTTTACCCGAACGAATTTTCCTAAAAAGAGTATATTATTTTCGTTTATTTCATGATAAGAGCTTCTTTTGCATTGTTTTTTGGTCATAAGAGAGGAAGAATTAATGACATCGGATTTGTTGAGCAAGGCATATGAACCAGAGGATGTTGAAAAACGCTGGTATGCATATTGGGAATCGGAACATCTGTTTGCGGCAGACGATGTAAGCGCCAAGAAACCGTATTCGATAGTGATTCCTCCTCCCAACGTGACCGGTGTTCTCCATATGGGACATGCCCATAATAACACATTACAGGATATATTATGTCGCTATAAGAGAATGCAGGGTTACAACGTATTATGGATGCCCGGGACCGACCACGCGGGAATCGCCACCCAGAATGTGGTGGAAAAACAACTTGCGATAGAGGGGATCGACCGTCACCAGCTTGGCCGTCAAAAATTTGTTGAACGGGTATGGGAATGGCG